>SLGN01000486.1 GCA_007123695.1 Verrucomicrobiales bacterium | reverse complement strand
CCGTTGCGCACGATCGGCACCTTCGGTTGCTCGATGGTGACGGAGAACGGGATGGCTTCGACGACGGATACGGGGACTTTGTCGAACTTGCGGGTGTAGTACTCGACCCCGTTCTGCGGCCCGCGGACGAGGTCGAGGGGTTGGACGAAGCGTCCCGAGATGGGGGGATCTCCCTCGGTGGTGGTGGCCACGAGGTCATGGAACCCGCCGCCGATGGGCGCGTCGGGTGAAGCCTTGAGCAGGATGGGGAACTGGCCCACCGCCCGGGGAACGATTCCGGCTTCGACGGTGACTCCCTTGGGCAGTCCGGGGATGTCCAGTTTCAGGTCCGAGGCGACGCCGCGGCGGGTTGTCGTCACCACCATGGCGTAGTAACCGCCCTGAGGCACGTCGAACTGCTTGAAATACTGCAGGTCGCGACGAAGCATTTCGGGCATCGTCACTTCGATGGTCCGCTCAGGGACGACGGTCTCGATACGGTAGACGAAGTCGGGACCGCCTCGCTTCAACATGTCCTGAATGCGCAGGTAGTATTCCCCGTCTTCGGGCGCCTTGAAATCGACCCGGCTGTCCTTGGTGCCGTCGGCGTCGTCATTCGATCCGAGCGAGCGCATTTGGGAATTGTAGACAGTCAGCACGGGATCCACTGGGGTTCCGAGCTGGTTGGCGAAGACGCGGATTTGGAAGGACTGGTCCTTCTTCGCGGTAAACTTGAAAAAATCGACATCGCCGTCTTCTTCGAGGATGCCGTTGATGGCGATGGGCAGGGCCCCGACGCCGGTGGCTTCGGCGTTGGTGTTGTTCGGCTCGACCTCGAAGGCGTTCTCGAGAGGGCTGACCCGGACGAGGTTGGGGGAGGGAGGGAGAAGACCGCCGTTCTCGGCGAAGACGCCGTGGGTGCCCTCGAGAGTCTCTTCGGGGAGGCGGACTTTGGTCTTGTAGGGACCCTTGACGTCTCCGATGAGGGTGAACTCGACCTCTTCACCGGGTTTGCCACCGGCGGGAAAGATCGCCGTGGGGCGGGGGAAGTTTCCGATGTGGGCGCGGTAGCGGCCCCGGCCCTGGTAGGCGGAGTCGCGGACTTCGACGACGTAGTCGCCGTCCTCGGGGATCTCCAATGAGACAACGGACTCTTGCTTGAGGAGGGCCGATCCATCGGCGGAGGCGAGTTCCTCGCCCGCCTTGTTGAAGATCGCGACGAAGGGATCGATCGCGATCTGCTGCCGGATGTTGTTGATTCTTAATCCCTCCACTTCGATGGAAAGCCTCTCTCCCTTCTTCGCGGACACTTGATAATAGTCGGTTTCTTCGATCTTCGCTTCGGCCTCGATTGTGACGTTCGTAGGAATGACTTGGGGATCCTCGAAATCGTCGTTGGGCTCGACTTCGTCGTGGTTGGGGAACTGCGAGACCCAGAAGTTGCGGGCGTAGCTCATGCCGGAGCGGCAACGCACCCGCACGTGATGCTCGCCGAGGCGGCAGTCCGGGGCGATCACGATGGTGGCGTCGACCTTTTTGGCATCGACGACTTCGATGTCCTTGGCGGAGAGCCCGGGCTCGTGGAACAGGATCTCCTCGGCGTCGGAAAGGCGATTCCCGATGAAAGAGACCCTGACCTCGGTTCCCGCCTGGCCGCCGCGGGGCAGGGTGGTGGAGAGGTCGGGGGTGGCGGCGGCGGCGGTTGTCCCGGAAAGGGCGAACGCCGCAAGTCCGAGGACCGGCAGCGCCCGCTGAAGGAGAACCGAAGCCGCACTCTGAAAGCTCAGAATACGTTTCATGTCGTGTGGGGTGGGGGTTTCCAAATCAGGCGGAGGCCTTGTCGATGATGTCTTCGATGATTTCGCCACCGTCCACGATTTCCATGGGGCGGGGACCGGGAGCGATGAGCTCCTTGTCGGCGTTGATGCCGAGCTGCGCGTAGACGGTCTTGGCGAAGGATTCGATCCCGACCGGGTTCTCGTCGGGTTCGGCCGCGAGCGAGTCGGAGCTGCCGTAGACGTAGCCGCGCTTGATGCCGCCGCCGGCGAGGACGGTGGAGAACACCTTGGGCCAGTGGTCGCGACCGTCGGTCTTGTTGATCTTCGGCGTGCGACCGAACTCCGACGAGACCATCACGAGGGTGGTGTCGAGAAGTCCGCGCTCGTCGAGGTCGGTGAGGAGGGCGGCGAGGGCCTGGTCGAAGGGAGGCACCTGGCTGGCGATGCCGTTCTTGATGCGGTCGTGGTGGTCCCAGCTACCGTAGGTCATCGTGACGAGGCGGACGCCGGATTCGACGAGACGGCGCGAAAGAAGCATCCGCATGCCCGCCTGGTTGCGACCGTAGCGGTCCTTCATCTTGTCGTCCTCCTTCTGGAGATCGAACGCCTCGCGGGCCTCGACCGAACCGATCAGGCTGTAGGCCTTCTGGTAGAAGCTGTCCATCGCGTCGATGTTGTCGGCCTTCTCCATGTTCCGGAAATGGCTGTCCACCGTCTCAAGCAGGGAGCGGCGACGCTCGAAGCGGGCTTCGTCAACTCCCTTGGGGAGAGTGAGGTCGCGCACCGAGAATCCCTTGTCCGCAGCGGGATCGCTGCCGAGGGAGAAGGGACCGTACATCGAGCTGAGGTAGCCCGTGCCGGCATACTGGTTAGGCTGGTTGGGAATGCAGATGTAGGGCGGCAGATTCTTGCGAGAGCCGAACTCGTGGGAGACGACCGCGCCGAAGGAGGGGAAGTTGATCGCGGGACTCGGACGGTAGCCAGTGAACATGTTGTGCGTGCCGCGCTCGTGGGCCGCCTCGCCGTGGGTCATTGACCGAATGATAGTCATCTTGTCGGCCACCTTGGCGAGGTGCTTGAGATTTTCGCTGAACTGGATTCCGTCCACGTTCGTCTTGATCGCATTGTAGGGACCGCGATACTCAACCGGGGCGTAGGGCTTGGGATCAAAGGTCTCCTGATGGGCCGATCCGCCGGGAAGGTAGATGTGGATCAGGGACTTCGCCACGCCTTCCTTGGATTCGTAGAACTTGGCTTGGGCTCTCGCCTCCACCTTGAGAAGCTCGGGCAAGGAGAGGCCGAGACCGGCCGCGAAGCCGACTTGGAGGAATTCGCGGCGATTCGTCCTAACTTGTTTCTGGTATCCGTTGCAGCCTTTCATTATTTTTTGGGGCGGAGGGTGTTGTGTTCTGGGAGTGGTTACGATGTCTCAGAGTAAGGGCGGCACTCTTCGAAACAAGAGGCGCTTTCGCGTAGAACCCGAGTGCGGGAAAGGGCTATGGCCACTTGGAGCCATCGGGACGCCGCAATTTCGGGATCGAATTTTACGCGACCTTTCTCGGATTTCATCGTAGGATTGAGCGATTGAAAGCCGTTGCGTTCAAAACAGAACGGCTTGAACCCGTCCGGAACTGGATATATCGCCCTGAAATGAAGAGAATTGCATCTTTCGCGACCCTCGTTGCGGTCCTCGCCCTTCCTGCTCCGCACCTCCATGCCGAGGAGGGTGCCAAGGTCACCTTTGAAGACGACGTCTTTCCGATCCTGGAGGCCAAGTGCGTGAACTGCCACAACACTGACGAAGCCAAAGGGGGGCTCGATCTCGCCAGCTACGGCGCTACGATGTCGGGTGGCTCAGGCGGCGACGTCGCCGTCTCCGAGGATCCCAAGGGATCGCGCCTCTACACGCTTGCCGCGCACATGGAAGAGCCCGTGATGCCGCCGCGCGGCACCAAGGCGACGGACGAAGAACTCAAGGTCATCGCCAATTGGATCGCTGGCGGTCTTCTTGAAACGAAGGATTCGTCCGCGAAAAAGGCACGCAAGCCATCCCTCGATCTGACCTCGGTGAGTTCCGCCGCGAAGCCGGACGGACCGCCGCCGATGCCCGAGCACCTGCTGCTCGAGCCGTCGATTTTCACCGAGAGGCCCAATGCGGTTCCCGCCCTGGCTCATAGCCCGTGGGCCCCAATCCTCGCCGTGGCCGGCCAGAAGCAGATTCTGCTCTACCACTCCCGGGATTTCGACCTGCTCGGCGTCCTGCCCTATCCCGAGGGCTTTCCCCAGACCCTTTCCTTCAGCCCCAACGGTTCCTACCTTTTCTGCGGCGGGGGCCGGGCGGGCAAGTCGGGCAACGTCGTCGCGTGGGACGTAAAAACCGGCGAGCGGGTCATCGAAGTGGGGCGCGAGTTCGACATCGTCCTCGGCGCCGACGTCTCCCCCGACCTCAAGACGGCGGTGATGGGAGGTCCGACCCGCAACGTGAAGCTGTGGGACACGGTCTCCGGCGAGCTCTCCAGCAACGTGAAGAAGCACACCGACTGGCTCCTCAGCGCGGCTTTCAGCCCCGACGGAGTGATCTACGCCACCGGCGACCGGAACGGCGGTCTCTACGTCTGGGAAACGGCGACGGGCTACGAGTTCTACAACCTCAAAGGCCATACCCACGCCGTCACCGACCTCGCGTGGCGCCGCGACGGCAACCTGCTCGCCTCGTGCGGCGAGGATGGGCTTGTCATCCTCTGGGAGATGAACAACGGCAACCAGATCAAGCGCTGGGATGCGCATCCCGGAGGAGTTCAGGGCATCGATATCGCCGCCGACGGGACGATCGCCACGGTCGGCCGTGACAAGAACGTCAAACTGTGGAAGGGCGACGGCGCTGCCATCAGCACCATCGCCGCCTCCGACGACATCGTTCTCAGCGTCGCCATCAGCGACGACTCGAAGCGGGTCTTCACCGGCGATATCTACGGTGCGGTGAAGGCGTGGAACGTCGAGGACGGCGTCGAGCTTGCCCAGATCGATTCGAACCCGCCGCCGGTGGAGACGCAGTTGGCCTATTCCGAACAGCGGATCAAGGAACTCACCGGCGAGTTGCCCAAGCTCGAGGAGGAAATCGGCAAGATCGCCACCGAACTCGCCGCCGTGCGCACCGCCGAAGGCGAGTCGGCCAAGGCTCTCGACGCCGCGACCAAGGACAAGGAAGCGGCCGACGCCGCGCTCGCCAAGGCCGACGCAGGGGTCAAGGCCCTCGCCTCCCAGGCCGAGGGTCTCCAAAAAGATGCCGAAGAGAAAAAGGCGGCCCTGCAGAAGGCCTCCGAGGCGCTTGCGGCGGTCGCCGCCGGCCTCAAGAACCAGCAGGCCGAGGCCGAACGTCTCGCGGGCGAGTTCGCGAAGCGCGAAGAAGCCTTCGCCGCCGCTTCCAAGGCTGCCGAGATTGCCAAGGCCGAGGCCGCGAAGCCCGCCCTCGACTCCGCGCAGAAGGAGAAGCACGACGCTCTCGTCGCGGCGCGAAACACGGCGGTCCAGGCACGCGACGCTTCCGCCGCCGCAGCCAAGGCAAAGGAGGCCGAACACGCGGCGGCTTTTGCCAAGCTCGGCGAGTCCAAGAAGGTGCTCGGCGAAGCCGACGCGAAGCTGGCCGAGTCCTCCAAGCAAGCCGAGTCGGCCAAGGCGGCGCTCGCCGCCGCTGCCGCCGCCAAGGAAAAGGCCGCCGCCGCCCTCGCCGAAGCGTCCAGGGACGGCGCCGCTCCCGATCCCGAACTCGTCAAAGCCCGCGACGCCGCCGTCGCCCGCGAGGCCGAGTTGGCCAAGGCGAACGAGTCCGCCGCCGCCGCTCTTGCCTCGGCGGGGTCGGTGAAGAAGCAGGCGGTCGAAGTCGCCGCGCAACTGGAAGCGCGGGTTTCCGAACTGGCCAACGCCGTGGCGGCCGCGAAGAAGGACCTCGAGGCGAAGGGGACCGCCCTCGCCGCCGCCGAGACGAACTTGAAGCCCCTCGCCGACCTTGCTGCCGCCGGCGCCGCGCGCCTTGCCAAGGCCGAGGCGCAAGCGAAGGAGAAAGTCGCTGCGCTCGCAGCTGCCGAAAAGGCCCGCGCCGAGACGAAGTCCGCCTCCGAGACCGCCGCCGCAAAGCTGGCCGAGTCCAAGGCGTCCCTCGACAAGGCCACCGCAGCCGAGACTGCGGCGAAGGAAGCGTCGGCGAAGTCGGGTGCCGCCTTTGCCGCGAAGCAGAAGGAGCTCGGCGAGGCCCGCGCCGCGCT
>SLGN01000482.1 GCA_007123695.1 Verrucomicrobiales bacterium | reverse complement strand
GTTCGACCCCTGCCGGAGGCTTCCCAGCCTGGAGCCGATAATTGAGGAGCGCAGCGACGCCACCACCGGACAGAGCTCGGGAAGTTCGGCGAAATCAGGGCACCGGCATGCGGTCGAGGATCGTGGCGATGATCTGCTCGCTCGTGATCTCCTCGGCCTCGGCCTCGTAGCTGAGCAGGATGCGGTGGCGCAGGATGTCGTAGACGAGATCCTTCACGTCCTGCGGCACGACGTAGCCGCGGCCCTTCAGAAAGGCGTTCGCCTTCGCCGCGAGCGTCAGGTTGATGGTGCCGCGGGGCGAGGCTCCGGCGCGGACGAGCGGCTGCAGGGCCGGGTCGATCTCGCCGGGGTAGCGGGTCGCGTGGACGAGGCGCACGATGAAATCCTTCACCCCGTCGTCCACGTAGATGTAGTTCACCAGCTCGCGGCTCGCCACGACGGTCTCGGGATCGACGATGGCGCGGGCCTTCAGCTTCGGCGCGGAGGTCGCCATGCGGTCGAGGATGATGCGCTCTTCTTCGATGCTCGGATAGTCGACGTGGACTTTGAAGAGAAAGCGGTCGAGCTGCGCCTCGGGCAGCTGGTAGGTGCCCTCCTGGTCGATGGGGTTCTGCGTCGCGAGCACGAGAAAGGGATCGGGCAGGCGGTAGGTGGTGTCGCCGATGGTGACCTGCCGCTCCTGCATCGCCTCGAGCAGGGCGCTCTGCACTTTGGCCGGGGCCCGGTTGATCTCGTCGGCGAGGACGAGGTTGGAGAAGACGGGGCCCAGCTTCGGAGTGAACTCGTTGGTGCCGGGATTGAAGATCAGAGTGCCGACGAGATCGGCGGGAAGCAGGTCGGGGGTGAACTGGATGCGCTGGAACTGCGCCGCCAGCGCTCCCGCGAGGGTGTTCACCGTCAGGGTCTTGGCCAGTCCCGGCACGCCTTCGAGGAGCACGTGGCCGTTGGTGAGCAGGCCGACGAGGAGACGGTCGATGAGGTCTCCCTGGCCGACGACGACCCGGGCCATCTCCTCCTTGACCGCCTCGGTCCAGACGCCCTGCTTGCGGATTTCTTCGGCGAGTTTTTCAGTATCGATGTTCGGCATGGAATTCGGCGCCGACGGCGCGTCCTAGTATAGACCGCGATGGGGAATGCACATCATGGTTTGTGTTCCGGCCGGGAAATCCGGTCGCTTCGCGGGGAACTTCATCGCCCGGAAAAGGCGGCGCCATCCCCGACTCCGCCCGCTGGCGGAAGCTGCTCGGGCGCCTCGGGCGCCTCGAGGGCCTCCTCGGATTCTTGCGCCTCGCTCCGGCCCGCAGGCGCGACCGTCTCAACCGTCGCCTCCGTCGGGCGGCGTTCCGTGGGGCCGCGTTTCCCCGTGCCGGCGACGAGCGGTTCGGACTCCACGGGATCGGGCGGGATCCGCCAGTCGATGCCCCGGCTCTCGGCGATGAGCTTCCACTCCGTGAGAGTGCGCAGCCCCCGCTGGGCCGCCCCCGTATCGCGGTAGGCGCGGGCGTTCATGGCGGCGCGGTAGGCGTCTTCCGACTCGATCACGCGCCCGTTGCGCAGATGGTGTTCGGCTTCGGCGAGGATGAGGTTTCCGTGGAAAGGAGCCGATTCTCGGGCCTCGCGGAGACGCGCCAGAGCCTCCTGCGGGCGGCCCAGCGCCTCCAGCACGGCGGCGTGCCCCACCGCCGCGAAGGGATCGCGGGGATGGAGCCGCCGGGCCCGCTCGAACTGCTCCGCCGCCTGCTGCAGCGCCTGCCGCCGCTCGGGCTCGGCCATGTCGGGACGCAGCGAGGCCACCTGCGCATGCCCGCCGAGGGCGAAAATCCACGGATTGCTCCCGTCGAGGGCGCGGGCGGCCCGGAGATGGCGGTGGTGCCGGTAGCCGTGGGGCTCGACCTCGAAGGCGAGCTTCGCCATCTCGTAATGGTATTCGCTGCGGGCGAACACCGTCGCGAGCAGCAGCAGGGGCAAAGCCGCGCCGAAGACGAGAGCCCGTTTCGCAAGCAGCGGAACCGGCACGGGCAGGAGCCCTTCGGGATCGGCCGGTTTCAGCGCGTCGGCCATCGGGTCGGGCACGGCCAGGGCGGCAAGCAGCCCGGCCGCCGCGAGAGCGAAAATCGGCAGGTGCAGGAGGAAGTCGAAGGCCGAAAGGCCGGCGAGCGCGCCGAGCGAGGCGAGCGCGCCGACCGTCAGCGCAAGGTGGTCGGACCGGGGCAGGAGACTGCCGACCCCGCTTCCAAAGCACGCATAGGCGCCGACGAAGCGGAGCCCTGCGACGAAGTGCGCCGCGAGCGCCGCGAGCAGCGCCGCGAATCCGAGCAATCCGTAGTCGCCCAGCGTCTGGAGATACTCGTTGTGCGCGAATTCCGGCTCGGAGTCGGCGGCGAGGGCTTCGTGGCGGTGGAGGCGCGCATGGATCTCGTAGGTGCGGCTGCCGGTGCCGAGCAGCGGCGACTCGGCGAACTGCCGCCAGCCGGCCTGCCACACCAGAGGCAGATTCGGCGCGCCCGCCCGGCTCAGCAGATCCCGGTCGATGGCCCGCCCCAGCGGTCCCGAGCAGAGCAGGCAGAGCAGGGCGGCGGGGCCCAGCACCGCGACCGCGCCCCGCAGGACCTTTCTCCGCTGCCCCGCGCCGAGGCGGTGGCGCAGCAGAAGGGCGGCGACGGCGGCGAGAACGGCGAAGCCCCCGAGCAAGCCCGGCGCCGCCGCGAGACCGCCGCTGGCGAGAGCGACGAGCGCGGACGCTGCGGCGAGCGTGGCGAAGCCCACGCGGACGGCGAAGGGCCGACGTCCCAGCACCGCCAGCGCCGTCCACAACGGCGCCAGCATCGCGAGAAAGGCGGCGAAGTGGTCGGGGTGGTTGAAGAGCCCGCCGACCCGGTCCGTGAAGGTGCGCTCGTAGCCCGGCACGATCCAGAGAGTGGGTTGGACCGCCTTTTGCAGAAGCGCGAATCCGAGATTGGCGACGACGAGCAGCGCCAGCGCCTCGGTGAAGCGGTGGCGAGCCTTCGCCGAGTCGAGCAGAGCGAGGAAAAGCCCGTAGACGAGAAAGGCCGCCGCGCCGAGCGCGAGGTCGGACCGCGCCAGATAGCCGACCGGAGAACGCCACGCGAGCGCCCCCAGCACCACCAGCGCAACGAAGCCGCACACCGCCGTCGTCGCCGGCAGGGAATGGCCCGCCTTCCGGAACAGCAGCCCCGCCGAGAGGACCCCGGCCAGAGCGATCACGCCGTAGGCCGGCCAGACGAAGGTCATCGACGTGGACGTCCCCAGCAATCCGGCCAGGACAAGCCCACCCAGAAAGATTCCGAGAACCACGTTTTTCCAAATTTCCTTCATCGATCCCGGCCCTAGCGGCAAGAGCCAGCAAGATTATGCATGATTTTTAGAAAAACTGAAATTCAATTTTCCCAAAGCATCTACTTTTCGTCCAGTCCCGAGTCGCGATGGACGGGAGCGCCGGGGCGTGGTTTCTTCTCCGCTTCCGGATCTCGTCCTCCGGTGCCGCCCCCGCCCCGACTTTCGCGCCATGTGGAAAAACATCGCCATCGCCCTGCTCTCGTGCCTGCTTGCCGTCGCCGTCGCGCTGCTGGCCTTTGTGGTTTCCCGGCTTGGCTCCTCCGAGCGGCGGCACAGCGAAGCCGCTGCCGCTGCCGCTGACCGAGACGAGGCAAAGCCGGAGCTTGACGCGCCCGAGCCCCCCGCGCCCGAGCCGCCCCACCCCGTCGTCGCCGCGCTGGAGGAAGTGTTTGCCGTGATCGAGGGGAACGAGGACTTCGAGGGCGCCGCGATCGGCTTCTGCCTGGTCGGGCCCGACGGCGAGATCCTCTTCGAACGAAACGGACGCGCCGCGCAGATTCCCGCCTCGGTGTTGAAGACGGTGACGACGGCCACAGCGCTGGAGCTGCTGGGCCCCGACTTCACCTTCGAGACCCGTCTCGGGACCAGCGAACCCGGCGAAGCCGAACCGGGCGCCGCGGCCAAACCGCCCGCCGACCTGGTGCTGCTCGGCGGCGGCGATCCGACGCTCTCGCCCGCCGACCTCGCCTCGTGGGCGCAGCGGCTCGCCGAAGCCGGGGTGCAGTCGGTGCCGGGCCGGGTCGTCGGCGACGGACGCCATTTCGAGGGTTCGCCGTTTCCCGATTTCTGGGACTGGGGAGACATCGGCAACGGTTACGGCAGTCCCGTATCCGGGCTGAACCTCGGTCACAACCGCTTCACCGCCGTCTTTTCGCCCGGCGAGAAGGTCGGCGAGGCGGCCGTGCTGATGGGGACCTTCCCCGAAGTCCCCGGCGTCGCCTGGTGGAACGAGACGACCACGGCGGCGGAAGACAGCGGCGACGGCGTCGTGATCTACGGCGGCGAGCGGGCTGCGGTGATGCACCTTCGCGGCACGGTGCCGCTGGGGGGCGAACTCGAGGTCGTGGGGGCCATCCCCGATCCCGAGCGTTTCGCCGCCCACCATCTGCGCGCGGCCCTCGTCGCCGCCGGCATCCAAGTGGAGGGAGAATCCTTCGGCGCGGGCGAACTTTTCCTCGCGGGCGAACCGGTCCCGGCGATCTCCGACGAGATCCTGCTGCACCGCTCCGCTCCCCTGCTGGAGATCGTCGCGAGCATCCACGAAACGTCCGACAACCACGAGACCGAGTGCCTTTTCCGCACTCTCGGCCTGCGCACCCGCATTGCCCCCGACGAAGCGGTCCGCGAGCATTGGCGCCGCCGCGGCCTCGAACTGGCCGACCTGCGCATGGTCGACGGCTCGGGCCTGGCGAGGGCCAACCACATCTCTCCCGAGACCTTGGCCCGCCTCCAACGGCTCGCCGCCGAGGGGCCGGCGGGCGAAGCCTACGTCGAGTCGCTGCTCGTTCTGGAGGAAGTCGGCATCCGCTTCAAGGCGGGAGCGATGTCGTCGGTGCGCACCTACACCGGTCTGGTCGAGGACGGGCCGGGCCGGCTCGCCTTCGCCCTGATGGCGAACCACTACCCCAAGATCGCCGCCGTCCGCGAGCTGCAGGGCGCCGTCTTCCAAGCGCTGCGCCTCTGGGGGGAGGATGGGGAAGACGAGGAGGCCGCAGAAGACGAGGGGCCGGAAAAGGACTCCGCCGCGGAGGAAAAAGAGGAGCCCCAGGACAGCGACCCGGACGAATCCGAGGCGGACGCGGAGGAAGGGGACGGCGCGGAAGACGCCCCGGAGGACGGGCTTCCCCGATGAGCCGCGGCCCGCTCCGCAAGCTCACCCGACCGCACCCGTTTCCATCAAGCCGACCACCTGGGCCAGGTCGGTGACGACGGCGTCGGCGCAGTCGGCCGCTTCCTCGGGACTGCGTCCGCCGAGACGCAGCGCCCTCGCGTCCCCCGCAAAGAGGGCGGCGAAGAAGCCGGCGGCGCGGGCGGGGACGACGTCCTTCTCCATGTCGTTGCCGAGGTAGAGGATCCCGTCGGGCTCGATCCCGAGCGCGGCGGCGCGGCGGACGAATTCGGCGAAGAGCCGCGGCGAGGGCTTGCCTTCGCCTTCCTCGTAGGAAAAGACGCGGAGCCCGGGGTGGAAGCCGAGCGCGTCGAGGTCGGCGCCGAAGACGGCCTCCATCACCGGCAGGGTGTAGAACTGGGCGTTGGAGACGATGCCGAAAGGCACGCCCCGGCCGCGCAGGGCGGCGAGCGCCTCCACCGCGCCGGGCATGGACCACACGGGGTTGACGCGGCATTCGTGGGCGAGGACGAGCGCCTCGAGCTCGTCGCGGGGAGGCACGGGACGCCCGTCGGCGGCCAGCGCCTCGGCCCAGATTTCCCGGATCTCGATCTCGGGGTGGACGGTCCCGCCGCGGCGGAGCTCGGCGTGGCGGGCCGAGATTCCCTCGCGCAGGCGGTGTCCCAGGCCCGGCAGCCCCTCGGGATCGGGGGCGGGACCGGCTTCGTGCGAGCCGCCGCCCGCATCGGAGACGAGCAGGGTGCCGTAGAGGTCGAAGGCGACCGCGCGCAGTCCGGGCCGACGCGGCAGCTTGGGGGCGAGGCCGGCGGGGCGGGCC
>SLGN01000221.1 GCA_007123695.1 Verrucomicrobiales bacterium | reverse complement strand
TCATGCACATCTCGTCGATGCCGTGGATGAAGAAGTCGCTGAAGGCGCCGCCGCTGAGCCAGAGGAAGCTGTGGAAGTTGCGGATTTGATACTGGAGCTCGCTTTCGTCGGTGGTGTTCTTCGGCGTGAAGCAGCTTCCGATGGGGCCTTGGAGACGGTAGCTGCGCAGCAGCATGATGTCGCCGATGGCGCCGTCGTCGATGCGCTTCTTCAGTTCGTTGCGGGACTTGCAGTGGCGGCACATCAGGCCGACGCCCACCTTTAAGTTCTTCGCCTTGGCCTTTTCGTTGATCTCGAGCAGCTTCCTCGCGGTGAACCCGTCGGTGGTGACCGGTTTTTCCATGAAGACGTTCAGGCCCTTCTCCACCGCGTATTCGAACATGGGCCAGCGGAAGGCGACGGGGGTGGTGAGGATGACGACGTCGCCGGCCTTCATCGAGTCCATCGCGTTCTTGTAGCCGTCGAAGCCGATGAACTGGCGCTCGGGGCTGACGTCGATCTTGTCGCCGACCTGGGGATCCTTCGAGAGGGTTTCGTGGCTGCGGGAGAGCTTGTCTTCGAAGACGTCGGCCATGGCGTGGAGCTTGAGGGGGCCGAGAGCGCCCGACACGGAAAGGGCGTTCTTCACTGCTCCGGTGCCGCGCCCGCCGCAGCCGACGAGGGCGAGCTTGACTTCGGAATTCTCCTGCGCGTGGACGTGCGGAATGGCGATGCCGGCGAGGACGGAGGCGGCGGCGCCGGTCTTGATGGCGGAACGGCGGGAGGGGAGGGGGGCGTTTGGGGAATCCATGGAAATTGTGCTGGAATGTGGCAGGAACCCGCCCCCGAGTCAATGCGGCGCGGCGTGGCGGCATCAGGGCGGGCCGTCGCCGGGCGCGGGGACGCGTCGCCACGCCTTCACGTAGTCGATCTCGAAGTCGGCGGGAAAGACAGTCTCGGGAGTGGGGTGCTGCGCCCAGCCGCCGACGGCGAGGTTGACGAGCAGGAACATCGGTCCGTCGGGCACGTTCGTGTTGCTGCGGTGGCGCTCGACGCCGTCGACGTACCAGCGCAGTTCCCCGGAATCCCATTCCACGGCGAAGGTGTGGAAGCCGGCGGAGAAATCGGGGCCCTTGAATTCGCCGGTCTGGGCGAGGGAGTCGCCGTCGGGGTTCGAGGGGTCGGGCCAGTGGTGGGAAAAGTAGACCTTGTCGGGCTCCTGGCAGAGGATCTCGAGCACATCGATCTCGGGCGGCCATGCGGGCGGCTCGGGCAGCATCCAGAAGGCCGGCCACAGACCGCGCCCCCGGGGCACCTTGCAGCGGATTTCGAAGCGTCCGTAGGTTTGGGAGAACTTGCCGGTCGTCGACATCATGCCCGAGCGGTAGTCCCGCTTCGCTCCGTCGTAGAACGCGGGCTCCTTTTCGCAGCGAATCCTGAGCAGCCCGCCGCCGACCACGAAGGCGCGGAGAACGTAGGCCTGGAGCTCGTCGTTGCGGACGACGCCCCACGGGTCGCGCGGGGTCCATTTGTCGTAGTCGAGACGTTCGCCCTCGAACTCGTCGACGAAGGTGAGTTCCCAGCCGGGCATCTCGGGGGTCTCGCCGGTTTGCGAAAGGTCTCCTCCACCTGATCGCTCCTCGGCCGCAAGCGGTGTCCACGTTGCGTTCAGGGAAGCGATGCAGACGAGGAAAAAAGCGAGGGGCGCCGTCGAGTTTTCACGCATTCCCCAATCTCCATACAAAACGCAGTCGGAGCAAGCAATCCCTGCGGTGCGGAGCGGTCGGCGGGTGTGGATTCAGGCCGGATCGGCTTTGAAAACGAGATGGATCTCGGGATCGTCGGGCGACTGCGGGAGAACTCCGGTTTCGTCGAGGAAGGAGGCGACTTCGGAAAGAAAGGCTTCGAAGGAAAGGGGATCGAGGTTGTGATGGTGGAAGCCGCGGTCGCGGCCCTCGAATTCGGCGAGGCGGCAGCGGTTGCGCAGACGCACCATACGCGCGACGAAGCTTTCGGCCGCTTCGAAGGGAACGAGACGCTCGGTCGTTCCATGGACGACGAGCACCGGGGGCGACCGCCGCGCCGCGAGTCGGGGGAGCGCGAGGCTGCGGGCCTCTTCCGGAGTGGCGAAGAGGGGGCTCCAAGGGCCGTCCTGCGAAGGGTCGAAGACGGCGCTGACGAGAACGGCGGCTGCGGGACGGATTCGGGCGCCTGCGGATTCTGTGGCGTCTTTCAGCACGAGGGCGCCCGCTAGGTTCGCGCCTGCTCCGGTGCCGACGACGACGAGCCGCTGGGTGTCGAGGTGGAGCGTGCCGCTGTGTTCGAGGAGGTATCGCATCGCCGCTGCGGCGTCCTCGTGCGAATCTGCAGGACGGCATTCCGCATGGGTGCCCCGGTGGCGGTACTCCGCGAGCACGGCGACGGCGCCGCGCTCGACGCAATGGAGGGCGTGGGGGGCGAATTCGGCGGCGCTGCCCCGGTCCCAGGCACCGCCGTGGAAAAAGAGCAGGCCGGGGCGGGGCGGACCCTCGGCGTAGTCGCGCGGCAGGTAGACGTGGAGAGCCAGTTCGGGGCCTTCCGAGGGGGTGGCGTAGACGACGCGCCGGGCATGGGAAAGCAGCACCCGTTGGCGTTCGGTGAGAGTGGGAGTGGGAGTGCGCCGCATGCTTGCCACCCTACACCGGCGAATTCCTCCGGCAATTTCAAGATGCGCGGATTCTCTTTGGGCTTTGACGAAGCGGGCGGAGTCGGGACAGTGTCGCGGTGCCGCTCTACCTCCTACTGCCTGCCGCCGCAGCGGCCATCTACGCCCTCGGCTCGATCGCGGTGAAGCGGTCGCTGAAGGAGGGCGTGCGCATGGGCCAGTCCTTTCACCTCGCGAATCTGGTGCTGGGGGCGCTCTTTCTGCCGCTGGCGCTGATCGGATGGCGCGAGGCGCGCTGGGACGAGCTCTGGAGGCCCGCCACGATGGGAACCGTCTTTTTCGTGGGCCATTTGCTGACCTTCGTCGCGATCCGCCGCGGCGATGTCTCGCTGGTGACGCCGCTGATGGGAACGAAGGTCGTCTTCGTCGCCGTGGGGACGGTCTTCCTCGCCGGGCGCATGCCGAGCGGCCCGCTTTGGGTGGCGGCCTGTCTCACGGCGGTCGGCATCTTCACCATGGGCCTCGGCGATCTGCGGGGCGGCGCGAACCTCGCCTTCACCGTGCTCGCGACCTTGGCAAGCGCGCTCTTCTTCGGGCTATGCGACGTGATCGTGAGCGCGTGGGCGGGGGATTTCGGTGCGATGCCCTTTCTCGCGGTGGGTTCGGTCACCGTCTCGCTCTGGACGATGGCGACGTGGCTGGTGCAGGGACGTCCCCGCTTCTTTCCTCGCGGACCCGGCACGCGATGGTCGTGGGCGGGGGCGCTTTGCATTGTGGCCCAGGCGATGGTGCTGGGCATCGCCCTCGCCTTGTTCCGGGACGACGCCACGGGCATCAACATCGTCTATGCCTCGCGCGGTCTCTGGGTGCTGGTCTTGGTCGCGGGGCTGGGTGGATTTCTGGGGAACAGCGAACATCGCGAGTCGGGCCGCGCCTTCCTCTGGCGGGTTGCGGGGACGTTGCTGCTGACGGCGGCCATCGTCATTGCGGTGCTGGACCGCGCGAGGGCGTAGCGCAGGGGAGGGGCTTCGTGTCACGCGGGGTCGGCGTCCTTCGACTCGTTCCCAGCGGCGAAGGCGGCCGACTCGGAGGGGCGCGGGCCGGCGACAGGTACGGAGATGGTGAAGACCGTCTTGAGGCCGGGCCGGCTCTCGACCTCGATGCGGCCGTGGTGCGCCTCTACGGCCCGCTTCACGATGGAGAGGCCGAGGCCGGTGCCCTTGACCTTGTCTCGGGCGTGGTGTTTCTGCACCCGGTAGAAGCGCTTGAAGACGAGGGGCAGGTCGGCGGCGGGGATGCCGATGCCGTCGTCGGACACGGCGATTAGGTAGCGGCCGTCCTTTTCCTTGAGACGGACGGTGATCTTGAGGCCCGGCTCGGGATTCTGCTTCAGCGCGTTCTCGATCAGGTTGAAGAAGATCTGGTCCCAGTAGAAGCGGTCGCCGAAGAAGGTCCAGTCGCGGTCGTCGGCCGCCTTCACGGTGACGCGGGCGCTCTTTTCCTCGATGAGGGGCATGAGCTGCTCGATGGTCTCCGCGACGGTCTCCTTGAGGTCGAAGGGCTCGCGGGCGAGCAGGTCGGCGGCGCTCTCGAGCTTGGAGATGGAGAGCATGTCGTCGACGATGCGGACGATGCGCTGTCCGTGCTTGCGCATGGTGGCGACGGCGCGGCGGAAGACGGGCTCGTTGAGGTCGGTGTCGGCCTCGTCCATCGTCTCCAGGTAGCCGCTGATGATGGAGAGGGGGGTGCGCAGTTCGTGCGAGGCGTTGGCGACGAAATCCTGCCGGATCTGCTCGGTTTCGAGCTGGGCGGTGATGTCCTTAAGGAGGATCCAGGAGCCCCCGCCGCCGTTCTCGCGGCCGAAGTCGAGCGGTTCGGCTTCGACGAGAATGCTGACCTCGCGGAGCCGGTCGGGCCGGCCGTCGGGAACGCGCATGGTGATCTGGTCGGAAACCTTGCTGCCGAGGTCCTCGGCCAGCTCGAGGGTGTCGTAGACGCGGTGGTCGCGGCAGACTTCGAAAAAGGCCCGCGAGCGGTAGGGTTGGTCGCTGGGAAAGAGGGCTTTGGCGGCGGCGTTGGCGAAATGGATCTCGCGGTTGCGGTCGAGGATGAAGATGGCGTCCTTGATTTCGTTGAGGAGGGCCTCCTGGAAGGCGCGCTGGCGGCGCTCGGAGTCCCGCGCGAGGGCGGCCTCGGCGAGAGTGTCGGCGATGGCCCGGTTGAGATGGACAAGTTCGGGGTCGTTGCGCAGGGCGCGGCGGAGGGGCGGCACCATGGCGCCGTCGCCGGAGGAGGCGATGCCTGCGGCGAGTTCACGAATCGATCGGCGGAGCCGGTGCCAGCGCACCGCGAACACGAGCGCGAGCGCGGCGGCGAGAGCAATCAGGGCGATGGAGGTCGAGGCTTCCAAGAACGTCGGAGGTGGCGAGAGGCGAATCAGGCCGGTCGCGCCGGTCACGCTTCGTGGAAACGATAGCCCACACCCCGGACGGTTTCGATGGAATTTCCGTGTTCGCCGAGTTTTTCCCGGAGCCGCTTGATGTGCGTGTCGAGGGTGCGCGTTTGGATGAGGTCGCTGTAGCCCCAGACGCGCCTGAGGAGCTCTCCGCGCTCCTGGGTGACTCCGGCCGACTCGATCAGGATCAGGAGCAGCTTGAATTCGGTCGCGGTCAGTTCGATGGCTTTGCCGTCGAGGTGCAACCTGAGAGCGTTGCGGTCGAGGCTGAAGGGGCCTGACTCGACGACGGTGGCGCCTTGGCGGGAGTTGGTGCGGCGAAGCAGGTTGCGCACGCGAAGGTTGAGTTCCTTGGGACTGAAGGGCTTGGCGAGGTAGTCGTCGGCGCCGAGTTCGAGGCCGGCGATCTTTTCCTCGAGCCGACCGCGGGCGGTGAGCATGATTACGGGCACGTCCTTGGTGCGGGCATCCTCGCGGAGGCGGGCGAAGACGTCGAGCCCGTTCATCTCGGGGAGCATGAGGTCGAGGATGACGAGGTCGGGCCTCTTCTTCCGGGCGAGCTGCAGGGCCTCTAGCCCGTTTCCGGCTTCGAGGATCTTATATTCCTCCCCCCGAAGGAGGTTGACCGCGATGAGTTCGCGGATGTCTTCTTCGTCGTCGACGATGAGGATGGTGGGCATACCTGGAGCCCGTATGCGGTTCGAACGGGTTTCGTGATTGTTGGGCCTTGTGACGAAATGGAAAGCCTGCTTCGGTGACAATCTCGTCACGTTTTCCCACCTCGGATGCCTCTGCGCTAGCGCATTGGATCACTGGAGGGCTGGAACGACAATCCGTGTGACGTTTTCGAAAAGTGAGGCTACACTCCCCGCCAGTTGGAAAAAAGCGGAAATACCGAGAGGCATCCGAAGCCGGGCACGGTTCACGTCATCGTGAATCCTGCTCTC
>SLGN01000587.1 GCA_007123695.1 Verrucomicrobiales bacterium | reverse complement strand
CTATCCGTTGAACTACAGGGACGGTTCCAAAGCTTCGCACGGTCGGAGACGCGAGACAAGCTCCACTTTTCCCGCGACGACCAAAGGGGACGGCGGAGAATGGATCCTCAGCCAACCGCGCCGGTTCAGTCCTCGGCCATGAAGTGGGGCAGTTCGGGTGGACCCGGCCGCGAGTCGAGGAAGGTCTGCACCCAGCCGATGTTGTAGTCGCCGTTGCGGAAGGCGCTGTTCTCAAGAATCGAGACCTGAAAGGGAATCGTCGTCTTGATGCCGCGGATGACAAACTCCCGCAACGAGCGCAGCATCCGCGCGATGGCGATCTCGCGGGTCGCCGCCGTGACGATGAGCTTGGCGATCATCGAGTCGTAGTGCGGAGGCACTTCGTAACCGCTGTAGACATGGGTATCGACGCGCACTCCACGACCGCCGGGCGCGTAGAAGAGATTGATCTTGCCGGGGCTCGGAGCGAATCCGTTGTAGGGATCCTCGGCATTGATGCGGCATTCGATGGAATGGCCGCGCGGCACGCTGTCGACGACGTGCTCGGAGAGAGGGGCGCCGGCGGCAATTCGGATCTGCTCTTTGATGAGGTCGCAGCCGCGCACCTCCTCGGTGATGGGATGCTCCACTTGGATGCGGGTGTTCATCTCCATGAAGTAGAAGTTCTCCTGGTCGTCGACGAGGTACTCGATGGTGCCGCAGTTCTCGTAGCCGATGTTTTTCACCAGCTTCTCCGTCGCTTCGGCCATGCGCCGCCGAAGCTCGGGAGAAAGCAGCGGCGAAGGCGTCTCCTCGATGATCTTCTGGTTGCGGCGCTGCATCGAGCAGTCGCGCTCGCCCAGCTCCTTCACGTTTCCGTGGCTGTCGGCGACGACCTGGAATTCGACGTGGTGGGGATTCTGCACGAGCCGCTCGATGTAGACGTCGGGGCAGCCGAAGCAGGCCTGGGCCTCGGCGCGCGCGGCGTGGAAGGCACTCACGAAACTGGCCTTGTTGAGCGCGGGGCGCATCCCGCGGCCACCGCCGCCGGCCGTCGCCTTGATCATCACGGGATAGCCGATCTCCTCGGCGATCCTGACGGCCTCCTCCTCGGTCTGAACGATCCCGGCCGAACCGGGGGTGACCGGCACGCCGTATTTCGTCGCGGTGGCACGCGCCTGGTTCTTGTCTCCCATCAGCGAGATGACCTCGGCGGAGGGACCGATGAACTTGACGTTGCAGCTGCCGCAGAGCTCGGCGAAGTGCGGATTCTCCGAGAGGAATCCGTAGCCGGGGTGAATCGCGTCGACGTTGGCGATCTCGGCGGCCGAGAGGATCGCCTGCATGTTGAGGTAGGATTCGGCGCTCTTCGCCGGACCGATGCAGATCGCGTCGTCGGCGAGTTGAACGTGCATCGAGTCGATGTCGGCCTCGGAATACACCGCGGTGGTGCGAACGCCGAGCTCCTTGGCGGCGCGGATGACGCGCAGCGCGATTTCGCCGCGGTTCGCTACGAGAATGTTCTTGAACATGGAGGGGACTCTCTCTCGCCGCTCTCCCGGAGAAGGGGGGGCGCGGCGGCAGGGTGGAGGTGGGCGGGATCAGGAAGTCTTGACCCGGAAGAGGGGCTCGCCGTACTGGACCGCCGTACCGTTCTCGACGAGGATCTCGACGACTTCGCCGCCGATTTCGGCCTTGATCTCGTTCATGACCTTCATCGCCTCGATGATGCAGACGGTGCTGTCGGCGGCGATCTTCGCGCCGATCTTGACGAAGGGGTCGGCATCGGGGGCGGAGGCGGCGTAGAAGGTCCCCACCATCGGCGAGGTGATCTCCTTGACGTTCGCGGGCAGGCCGGCTTCGGGAGCCGGTGTCGCCGGAGCGCCTGCGCTGACGACTTGCGCGACAGGGCCGTAGTTTCCTTGGAAACCGGAACTCTGCGCGGCGGCCAAAAGGCCTTGGATGGCTTTCGAGTCGATGTCCCCACCCTTCTTCAGCTCCAGCTTGGTCTCTTCTTGCTCGAGCTTGAAGACGGAGAGCCCATGCTGGTCCATGAGCTCGACGATGCGTTTGATTTCCTTGAAGTCCACTGTGGTCGGTCCTCCCGTTTGTGTGTGAAAAAGTTGCGGAACTTCCGCGATCCTGACTCAATTCGTGCCAGGATTCCAGCGAAAAAACCGGGCGGAAGCAATCCCCTAGTCGCGGTTTGTCAAGTTCCCATCGCGCGGAGAGTGCGAAGAAGCCGCTCGATCTCGGTGTGGGTGTTGTAGAAATGGGGGCTGAAGCGCAGGTGGGGACGGCCCATGCGGTCGTGGCGAAAGCTCGCGGAAATGTCGGCCGCAGCGAGACCGGCATGGAGTTCGGCGACCCGGCCCGTCCGATCCGGATCGTGGCACGAGGTGATTCCCGAGGCGGCGGCGCCCGCGCGGGGACCGACGACGCGCAGGCCGAGCGAATCGAGCCCTTCGCAGAGATGCGCCTTGAGATCGAGGAGCCGCTCGGCGACGCGCTCGATCCCGACGCCCACGAGCAAATCGATCGACGCCTCCATTCCCAGCAAACCGGTCGCGTTCAACACGCCCGGTTCGTAGCGCCTCGCCCCCGGCTCGAAGCGAATCGCATCGGCGGCGATAAAATTGGGCGAGACGACGTTCCACGCGCCTAGCAAAGTCGGCCGCAACTCCTCCTGACGCCTGCGCGAGACACGGAAGACGCCCGCAGCCGACGGACCCAGCATCCATTTGTGGGAATCCGCACAGAGGAAATCGACAGGCTCTGTCGGAGTGGGAAAGGCGCCCGCCGTCTGGATCGCGTCGAGGCAGAAGAGCGCGCCCGCCTCTCTCGCGATCTCGCCGATCGCGGAGATGTCGAGCCGGTAGCCGCTGAGAAAGTGGCACGAAGCAAGGGCGACAAGCCGCGTCCGCGGGGAGATCGCGCCACGCACCAGCTCAGGCGTGATTTCGCCCGGCTCGCCCGGCCGGAGGTAGACGACCCGCACTCCGTGACGCTCCAACTGCTTCCACGGATACACGTTGGCCGGATAGTCGTCGAGGTAGGCCACGACCTCGTCGCCGGGCTTCCACTCGAGGCCATTCGCCACGAGGCTGAGGCCCAGGCTGGTCGGCCCGAGCAGGGCGACCTCGTCGGTGCCGCATCCGAAGAGACGCGCCGCCGAGCCGCGGACCCGGTCCATTCGTTTCAGGAAGACCTCGCCGTAGTCCAGTTCGCCGGTTGCGGAGGCGGCATTGAACCCCAGCATCGCATCGACCGCCACCTGCGGAATCGGAGCAACGGCGGCATGGGCGAAGAAGATGCCGTTGCGGCAGGCGGGAAAGGCCGCACGCCTCCAGGTCTCGTCGTTTTCCACCCTCTCGATTTCCACTCCCTCGGTGAAGTCCGCGTCCATTTCCTGCTTCGTTCGGTTTGTTCCGGAATCCTCGCTGCCAACCCCTCTCCGTCTTCTCGACCGCCGAAATCAGACCCGGCGAGCGCGCTCGCCTTCTTCGATCAGCGCCCAGAACTGCTTCGACCGCGCGAGATCCTCGTCGTCGCCGACGGGCAGGTTCGCCCGGTAGAGAAAATCCTGGAACGTGTTCCTGTTGAGAACCCGGTGGACGATGACGGATCGATGGTCTTCGGAAACCTCGAAGTAGATGCGGACGTCGCTGGCCCGATAGCGGTAGAGACGCTTTCCGTCGCGCTCGATCTGTCCGAACTTGGCGCCGGAAGGATTGTCCTCGATCCCCGTGAGATCCTCCGGGCGGACTTGGAACTCGTTGAGCACTTCGAGCTGCTCGAGAGTCGGGAGCTGGGAAATTTCCGCAGCGCTGATTTCGTTGAAGATGACTTGGAACACGGCAAGAAGTGTTCGCCAGCGCGGGTTCTTCGACAAGAGGAAAATGGAACGACCGTCTCCGCGCCACGACTCATGCCCCCCTCCTTCCCGCGCGCAGCCCCTTGACGAGAGGCGGTCCGATGGGAGACTCTCTCGGCGGAATCCCATGCACTCCTTGCTTTCGATGCTTTTCCAAGACTTTCCCGTTCCAAGCGCGAGGCGCCCGTCGGCCTGCCGAATCTCCGGCTGCGCCGCCCTTCTGCTAGCCGCCGACTCCCTCGCGGCGCAGGACCGGCCCCTCGACCGGCTCGCGGACGAGATGGAACCGACCCGCACGCTCGTCTACAAGGAGCTTGGCGACCGTCGGCTGACGCTCCACCTCTTCGAGCCCGAGGGCCACCGCTCCGGGGACCGGCGCCCGGTCTACCTCGTGATCCACGGAGGCGGTTGGACCAGCCGCACGCCGCGTTACTTCTACCCTTTCGCGAAGCACTTCGCCGACATCGGCATGCTGGGGATCAGTCTGGAATACCGTCTGCTCGACAAGCGACTCGGCACCACCGTCTTCGACAGCGTCAAGGACGCGCGTTCCGCGGTGCGCTACCTCCGCGCCCGCGCCGACGAACTCGGCATCGACCCCGCCCGCATCGTCGTCGCCGGAGGCTCCGCCGGCGGGCATCTCGCCGCAGGCACAGCCCTCTTCGACGGGATCGAGGGGACCGACGAGCAGCGCGAAGGGACCGGCGGGGGCGAGCCCGACGCGATCCCCTGCCGTCCAGACCTCCTCGTTCTCTACTATCCCGTCATCGACACCTCGGCGGCAGGCTACGGGCAGGAAAAGATCGGAGAACGGTGGCGGGATCTCTCGCCGGTGGACCAAGTCAAGCCCAGCCTTCCCCCCACCCTGCTTCTCCACGGGACCGCCGACACCGTGACTCCCTTCGCGGGAGCTGAACGCTTCCACAAGCTCATGCTCGCCGCCGGCAACGAGATCGAGTTCCTAGTCCACCGGGACGGCCGCCACGGCTACTTCCTCTTCGACCTCGCCCTCTTCGCCGTGGCGATGCAGCAGACCGAAGAATTTCTCGGACGGCATGGAATGCTCCCTTAGCGGTTCCCTCCCTCTCCCGGCAGCGCAGCCCACCCTCCAGCGCGGAGACCACATCAATTTGACCATAAGATCCTTGAGGCAAAGATCGAATCATGCGATCCGACAATATACGTGACAATCCACGCGGCTTGTCTTGCGACGGCATGGCGGGCGGGCACCCGATGCGGATGTCTCAGGCGTAGGCGCGGACCTCGAAGATCCGGGCGTGGTCGATGCCGTTCGTGGCGAGAACGGTGAGGCGGATTGCGATCGTTCCGACGGGCTCCTCGAGCCGATGCTGCCGCCTCCGTTGGTAGTTGTCTTCGACGCGGACAATTTCGCGCCAGCCTTCGCTCGCCTTCGTCTCGACGCGATAGGATCGAACCGTTTCGGCCTGGGGCCGCCCCCATTGCATGGTCGCGGTGTAACCGTCGGCTTGGGATAGGGTAAGGTGACGATGTTGTCCTGTGTCGAAGACGAGAACGATCTCGGAGAGGGAAACGGGCTCGTCCCACGCGATCTCGAGCGAGGCGGGAAGGCCTTTCGCCGGATCGCTCATCCAGCGGTGCAGCCCCGGTCGGACGCGGCCCGGCGGGGCGCAAGGAACCTCGGGGCCGGGTCCGCCGGAGACTTCGGCCTCGAGCGATCCTTTGCGGAGGTCTCCTCGGGCGGGCGAGTCCGGCTTTGTCGCTGGGCCGTGGACGGACCGCGTTTGACCGCTGCGGATCTGCGCCGCCCCGGCGCCGGGCTGTTCGCTCGAGGCGACGATGCTGGCGGCGCGGAGGACGTGGTCGTCCGGATCCTCGTTCGTCGCGCCGACGAGATAGCAGTCGTCGCGGAGTAGCTGTTGCCGCACGGCGTGCAGCAGGTCGGGGGTGCGCGTCAGGTCCGCCGGAGTGATTCCGTCCCGCAGGGCGAAGGCCGCCGCCGTTCCCACTCCCTGCCCCACGACGGCGCAGGTGGCCATGACGCGGGTCGTGGCAAAGGCGACGTGGGTCGCGGAAATGTTCCGGCCCGCGAAGAGGAGGTTGCCGGGGCCGGCGGACACGCAGGAGCGCAGAGGGATGTCGTAGAGCCAAGGAAGGTGGTTCTGCTCGCAGGGCGGGAGTTCGGGGGCGTCAACGCCTTCCGGGGGATGTGTGTCGATGGGCCATCCTCCGAAGG
>SLGN01000238.1 GCA_007123695.1 Verrucomicrobiales bacterium | reverse complement strand
CTCCCGGCGGGATTCCCGAGTCGGTTCCGACCGCCCTTTCACGAAGCGCCCGCGCTGCGGGCGACGACCTCGTCGAAGGTTTCGGTGCGCCAGGCGTAGGACGGGTAGAGCCCTTCCGGAGCGTCGGTCGGGGCAAAGCGCCAGTGGCGGTACATCCAGAGCCAAGGGCCGGGATTCTCGCGTATGTAGGGCTCGAAAATGTCCCAACAGGCCTGCGCGATGCGGTCCTCGTCGTCTTCGGGTCCGAACTCGATCGCACGGAAGCCCTTGAAAAGATAGGTTCCGTCCGGCTGCGGGATGCAGAGACCGGGTATGACCGGCAGACCGGTCCGCTTCATCAGCTCGGCGTGGATGGCGGTGACGCAGGTCTTGCGTCCGAAGCAATCGATCGCCGTGGCGGGCTTCGAAGGCTTGATCGTCAGATCGGTGAGAAAGGCGGCGTGCCCGCCTTTCTTCAGGTTCTTGAGGAGGCGGACGATGGCGCCACGCTGCGGGATGACCTCGTGCCCGGAACGCTCGCGGTTGCGCTTGTAGGTCTCGGTCAGGCGAGGGTTGCGGAAGTCCTGCGCTACGATGGTGAAGCGGTAGCCGCGGAAGCCCATGACCAGAGCGATCCATTCGAAGTTGCTGTAGTGCGGCGTCACCCAGATGGCCCCGGTCTCGCGGGCGCGCTCGACGACCTCCGCGTCCTCGAGCTCCAGCCGGCAGTAGTCGAGGTAGTTGTCCTCACGCAGACGGCTGCCCCAGAACTGGTCGATCACGGTCTGGGCGAAGGACCGGTAGGAGTCGCGGGCGAGCCGGCGGATCTCGGCCGCGTCCTTTTCTTCGCCGAAGACCAGGGCGAGATTCTCCAGCGCCGTCTCGCGACCGCGCCGGTCGAGGGCGAAGGCGAGGCTGCCGAGAAGCTTCGCAAGAGCGTGCGCCACCCGCCGGGGCAGCAGGGGGATGGCGAAGTAGAGCCACTGCAGGCCCAGCCACTCGAACCAGTGGCGGATTTTCTTCCAAGGCGACATGGGGCGGGCACAGTGCGCCGGAAGACGAGCCGGAGCAAGCCGGGATTTGGGCGGGAGGACGAGAAGCGGGTCGTGCTGGCCAGACCGCCCCGCCCTCAGATCATCGCCGCGATGACGAGGGCGACGACGCTGATGAGCTTGAGCAGAATGTTGAGCGAGGGCCCCGAGGTGTCCTTGAAAGGATCGCCCACGGTGTCGCCGACGACGGCGGCCTTGTGGGCCTCGGTGCCCTTCTTCAACAGGGTTCCGTTGTGGTCGAAACCCTCTTCGATCATCTTCTTGGCGTTGTCCCAGGCCCCGCCGGCGTTCGACTGGAAAAGGGCGAGCAGCACCCCGGTCGCGGTGACCCCGGCGATGAGGCCGCCGAGCATCTCGGCCCCGCCGATGAAGCCGACCGCAACGGGCGCGGCCACGGCGAGAAGGCCGGGCTTGACCATCTCCTTGATCGCCGCCTTGGTCGAGATCTCGACGCACTTGCTGTAGTCGGCCTGGCCGTGGGCGGCCTCGAAGTCGTGGCGGTCCTGCTCGGGCCATTCCGACTCGGGCTTGCCCTCGTTGCGGTTCATCGCGGCGAGGCCGGCCTTGAGGCCCGGGATCTCGCGGAACTGGCGGCGCACCTCCTCGATCATGGACATGGCGGCGCGGCCGACGGCCTCCATCAAGAGGGCGGAGAAGAGGAAGGGCAGCATCGACCCGAGGAAGAGGGCCGCGACCACCTTGGGATCGTTCAGCGCGATGATGAGCTTCTCGTCGTGGGTCTGCTCCCAGGTCGTCTTGAAGGCGGCGAAGAGGGCGAGGGCGGTGAGGGCCGCCGAGCCGATCGCGAAGCCCTTGCCGATGGCGGCGGTGGTGTTGCCCACGGCGTCGAGCTTGTCGGTGCGCTTGCGCACCTCCGGGGGCAGTTCGCTCATTTCGGCGATGCCGCCGGCGTTGTCGGAAATGGGGCCGTAGGCATCGACGGCGAGCTGGATGCCGGTGTTCGCGAGCATGCCGACGGCGGCGATGGCGATGCCGTAGAGCCCCGCGAGCTCATGGGAGCCGATGATCGCGACGGTGATCACGATGATGGGCAGCGCGGTCGAGAGCATGCCCACGCCGAGACCGGCGATGATGTTCGTGGCGGGCCCGGTCACCGACTGCCGCACGATGTTGATGACCGGCTTCTTCCCCGTGCCGGTGTAGTGCTCGGTGATGTAGCCGATCGCGATGCCCGAGACGAGGCCGAGGGCGATGGCGCCGAAGACGCCGAGGGAGGTGAACTCCTTCCCGTCGTAGGACCATTTCTCGGGCAGGACCGCGCCGATCAGGAAGTAGGTGCCGGCCAGCAGGATGAGCCCGGCGACGATCTCGCCGAAGTTGAGCGCCTTTTGCGGATCCCCGCCGTCCTTGACCCGCACGAGGAAGCTCCCCGCGATCGAGGCGACGATGCCGAGCCCGGCGATCAGCATCGGCAGCATCACGCCGCCGAGGGGCAGGCTGGAGAACTCGGGCAGCGCGAGGAAGACGCTGCCGAGGACCATCGTGCCGATGATCGAGCCGACGTAGGACTCGAAGAGGTCGGCGCCCATGCCGGCGACGTCGCCGACGTTGTCGCCCACGTTGTCGGCGATGGTGGCGGGGTTGAGGGGATGGTCCTCGGGTATGCCGGCCTCGACCTTGCCGACGAGGTCGGCCCCGACGTCGGCGGCCTTGGTGTAGATGCCTCCGCCGACCCGGGCAAAGAGAGCAATGGACGAGGCCCCGAACGAGAAACCGGTGATGATCGTCATGACCCGCTTGATCGACTCGGAGTCGGTCCCGATGGCGCCGGAGAAGATCGCGAAGAGCAGGCCGAGGCCGAGGAGGCCGAGGCCAACCACGCCCATGCCCATGACCGATCCGCCCGCGAAGGCGATCTTGAGCCCCTCGCCGAGGCTGGTGCGGGCTCCCTGGGTGGTGCGGATGTTCGCCTTCGTCGCCACGCGCATGCCGATGTATCCGGCCAGGGCCGAGCAGACCGCGCCGACGACGAAGGAAAGGGCCACGAAGGGCGAGCTGTTGACCGGATCCTTGATCCCGCCGAAGACGAGCAGCCCCGCGATGCAGAGGACGAACACCGCCAGCACCTTGTACTCGGCGCGGAGGAAGGCCATCGCGCCATCGGCGATGAAGCCGCCGATCTGCTTCATCTTCTCGGTGCCCGGGTCCTGCTTGGCGACCCAGGCGGATCGCCAGAAGGTGTAGGCAAGGGCCAAGATTCCAAAAACAGGGACAAGGATGACAAGCGCGTTCATTCGGTCGGGGTAGCGGTCTGGGGTTGAAAACGGGGGAAGGCGCTAGATTGGCAAAAACGAGAGTCTTTGCAAGACTGAAATTGTATACAGGCAAGACCGATTGGCGGCAGGATGGGGGCTGGCGGCAGTCGTCGGAGCGCAAAACAGGCACTTCATGCGGGGCAACTACCAAATTCTTTAAAAATTATTGGAATTTTATAAAATATGACTAATTTTCCAAGATGTCCTTGCGCCGCCTTTTCGTTCTTTTCTCGCTTGGTTTCTCCATCGGGTTGCCCTGGTTGGTCCGCGACTGGATCGACGTCCGATCCGGGGAAAAGCGGAGCCGCGCTTCCATGGCCGTTTTGACGACCTCATTCCCAGCCGGAGCCGAAACCGGATCGACCACTGCTGCAAGCCGCCAGCCCTATGCGTCCGCCAACGGAGCCCGCCGACTTTTTGAAGGGCTCTTTTCGGGCTGGGGAGACGAAGGCATGCTGCCCCAAAAGAATCCCTTCGGCGGACAAATCCCTGCAACAGCTCGGTCCAGCGCCATCGTCGAAGATGCCTTGATCCGTCTCCAGCCCGACCTTGCCGCAGTTGGCTTGCGCGCCGGCTCCCCCATGCTGCTGCGTCTTTTCAAAGAGGAAGGCGAGTTGGAAATCTGGATGAAGCCCGAGGGCGAATCGCTATACGCCTTGTTCCGCATCCTGCGCCTCTCCGCCGTGGCCGGGAGCCCCGGACCGAAGCTGCGCGAAGGCGACGGGCAGGCGCCCGAGGGCTTCTATGAGATCGCCCGCGGAGCTCTCATTCCCGAGACCGGGCATCACCTCGGTCTCGACATCGGGTATCCGAACCCTCTTGACCGGGCACTCGGCAGAAATGGAAACGGCGTTTGGATCCATGGAGGCGGAACCAACGCCGCCGGTGGATACGCCCTCTCCGCAACGGCGATCGAAGAAGTCTACGCCCTCGCCGACGCGAGCCTTCGCCACGGCGCGGATTCGATCCCCGTGCATCTCTTTCCCTTCCGTCTCACTGATTCGCGCATGGATCGCGTCGTGGCCGAAGGAGGACGCTGGACCGACTTCTGGGTTTCGCTCAAAGAAGGCTACGACTTCTTCGACAACGTCCGTCTCCCTCCCGCAGTCGAGATGTCCGAAGGTCGTCCCCGCTTCGAGATCGCCCGCCGCGACTAGCCCGCATTTCTAAAGCCGCTTCGTCGCGAGACGCCGCGAGGACGCGTCCTCGCGAGGCGCGGCCCGGATTTCCCGCTGGGCTGTATGAGAACATACCGTCCAAGGGAAATCCGGAGCGGAACGAAGCGAGGGCGGGCCGCATCAAGTCGCAGCAGGAGGGGCATGAGACCCGAGCCAAGCCCTCGGACTCGCGATAAAAAGCCAATTAGCAAGGCTTACTATTTGTTTTAACTGTTCCCTGAATTCTTTTTCTGCGGGCTTCGACTCGCAAGTTTCCAGGAATGATTGAATCACGTCGCATTCCTGAATTTGGAAGTGCATTCAATCACGGCGTCGAGCGACCTCTCAGCGCGCTCGTCCGAGAGAGGGCTCTCCGCTACCAAGGAGCATTCGACAGAGCGGACTTGTGGCCAATGCGAGGTTTCTCCACGAGAAATCTAAGCAATCATCGAATCAATTATCAAGGCTAATTATTTTTTGTGGGAGGATGTGGGGGGCGCCTGAATTTGGAGTCATCTTAGACTTTGAGTTCGCGGGTTATCACCGCACGGAATTCTCCGATTTGCTTGTCTCCAAAAAATCTCTGGCCCGCCAAGTCTTGGCGAGGTCGAGGGAGATGAGCGACAGCGATGGGGCGCGCTGGTGCGAGCGCGCGGCGAGGCGCGAGAGATGGGGAGCGGGTTCAAAAACGCCCAGAACGAAATCGAAGCAGGCGTCAGCCGAAGGTCTCGCGAATGCGGCGGCAGACTTCCTCGACTTTTTCTTGGGTGTTGAAGGCGGAGATGCGGAAGAAGCCTTCGCCTGCGGCGCCGAAGCCGGCGCCGGGAGTAACCACGACGGCGGCCTCCTGGAGCATCTTGTCGAACATGTCCCAAGAGCCGAGCCCCTCGGGGCATCCGACCCAGACGTAGGGTGCGTTCTCGCCACCGTAGACGGGCAGTCCGGCGGCGGCGCAGCTCTCGCGGAGCAGCTTCGCGTTGGCCATGTAGCCGTCCACGAGGGCGGCGACCTGGGCCTTGCCTTCGTCCGAGAAGACGGCGGCGGCGCCCTTCTGCACGGGATAGCTGGCGCCGTTGAACTTGGTGCTGTGGCGCCGCGACCAGAGCGGGTGGATGGCTTGGGCGGAACCGTCGGCGGCGTAGCCGAGGAGGACCTTCGGGATCACGGTGTAGGCGCAGCGCACTCCGGTGAAGCCTCCGTTCTTCGAGAAGCTGCGGAACTCGATGGCGCATTCGTGGGCGCCCTCGATCTCGAAGATGGAGCGCGGCAGGTCGGGGTCGCGGATGAAGGCCTCGTAGGCGGCATCGTAGAGAATGATGGCGCGGTGGGCGCGGGCGTAGGCGACCCAGGCCTCGAGCTGGGAGCGGGTGGCGGTGGCTCCGGTGGGGTTGTTCGGGTAGCAGAGGTAGACGAGATCGACGCGCTCCGTGGGGATTTCGGGGACGAAGCCGTTCGCCGGGGTGCAGGGCAGGTAGACGAGTCCGCCATAGGCTCCGTCGGCGTCGGCTTCGCCGGTGTTCCCTGCCATCACGTTGGTGTCGACGTAGACCGGATAGACCGGGTCGGTGATGGCAATGACGTTGCCGGGGCCGAAGATGTCGAGAATGTT
>SLGN01000612.1 GCA_007123695.1 Verrucomicrobiales bacterium | reverse complement strand
GCGGGGCCGAATCGGTCGGCACCGCCGGGGCATGGAGGGAGAGGAGGTCGCCGCCGAGGGCGGGATGCTGGCTGCGCAGGCGATAGGTCCAGCGATGGGTGGCGACGCCGTCGCCGAGATCGACGGCGACGTCGAATCCGAGGCTGGAAGGCGGGGTGGCTCCGTTGCGCGAGGGCTGGGAGCCGCCTTCGAATTGGAGAGGAATGCCGGAGTAGGCGCGGATCGTGGCGCTGCCCTTTCCGTCTGGGAGGGCGCAGGTGAAGTCCTGGGCGAGCCCTTCGGCGGCGTGAAGCCGACTGGAGTAGAAGGCCCGGTGGGCGAGGGCGCGGCTGTTGCGGAGGGCGGCGCGGCGCTCGGCGGCGATAAGGTTGGTCTCGACCTGGTTCCCCCGGGCATCGACGAGCGAGAACCAGGCGGCGACGCCGAGGGTCCCGAGCGCGGCGAGGACGAGGCAGGTCACGAGGACGCTGCCGCGTTGATGCGTGGATTCTAGGGGGTGGGCGGGCGATGTTCTCATGGCGCTGGCAAGGGGGATTCAGAGGCCGGGGAACATGGGGATCACGACCTGCATCGAGGTCCGCTGCCCGTGAGACTCGTAGGCGGAAAGGGGTGCCGTCGGTGGCGCCGCCGGGGCGGTATTGGGAATCTTGTGCGGGTTGATCGATGGATCGGGCAGCCAGAGAAGGTAGAATGGGCTCCATTCGGCGATCTTGAAGCGATCGATGGCGTCTCCTTCGGCCACGGTGCGGCGTGCGGTCCGTTCGAAGGCGGCGAATCCGGGCAGCGGCAGGGAGCCGGGGCCGGTTTCGTAGAAGACGTCGTAGTGATGGGTGAGCACCCCGTTGCGGAAGCGCCGCACCGTGGCATAGGTGCCCGCAGGGGATGCCGTGGCGAGGTGGTCGATCTCGTAGATCGCCCGGACGCGGAGAAAGGCGGGGTCTTCGCTCGGACCGAGCAGAAAGACGGTGGTGTTGGGCCGGTTCGCCGGAGGGATGTTGCGGATGGGAGTGTCGTAGACGGTTGCGGAGGCGGGTGCGACTGCGGCGAGGAACTGGCGAAAGGCTTCAGGCGTGTCGAGGCGGGGATGCGGCGCGGTGCTTCCCGGTTCGCCGGCGGGATAGCTAAGGAACTCGGGTCGGATGGTGTTCGGCAGGGCGCGGGGCAGGCAGTGGACGAGGGCGGAGACCTCGGCGTCCTCGCGGATGAACTCGCGGAAATCCTGGGCGATCGCGGCCCGCCCGAAGCAGGGTGAAGAATAGGTCGAGACGGTGCCGCCAGACTCGCCGTAGAGCGCCTGTTTGTTGGCTTGTCCGATGGGGACCTCGACGATCGAGGCAAGTCGTTTCGAATTGGTCGAGATGCTGGCGAGGACGAGGGAGGCGGCTCCGAGGAAGATCGCCGAAAGCGAGATGCCGACGAGCAGCTCGACGAAGGTCCAGCCCCGGACCGGCGGCTTGGTCTTTGAGAGATGGATCATGCGGAGAGGGAGCTGGCGTGGCGGATGCCGTGCCGTCACGGGTTTTCCTCGGCGTCGTCGGCCTGGGAGGAGGGCTCGGAAGCGGCACGCGCGATGGATCGGCTTTCCTTCTTGCGCTCGCGGTCGATGTGGATGCGGCCCATGCGGGGAGGGCCGGGATTGCCGTCGTTTGAGGTTTCCGGCGCGCCGAGAGCGAAGGAGACGACGGGGGAAAGGTCGTAGCCGATTTGCATCGTCTTCCCGGTGGGTTTCCCGTTTTCGGCATCGATCCAACCGAGCACGACGGTGTCTTCGTTGACGTCGATGACGTGCAGGCCCTCGCTTTGCCCCTCGATGAGCTGCGGGAGGATGCGGCCTTCCTCGAGGATGAGGTCTCCGAGCAGGACGCGCAGCCCGTTCGGTCCAGTGCTGCGGCCAGCCACCCGCATGGAGGCGATGTGGTTGCGGATCCGGATCTCCTCGGCGTTGATCGTTTCCTGCGCCGCGACCTCTTCGTGGGGGTTGCGGCGCGCATACGGATTCCGCTCGCTTTCCTTGAGAAGGAGTGCCCGCTTCTGCGGCGGCCGCATTTTGATGGGGCGAGTCGGGTTGAAGCTGGCGGCCGGGGCCGGGGTGGGAGCCTCCATCCCCATGGGGGCGGGTGTGTCCTGACCGTGCGTCGCGGACAGGCCGAGGGTGGAGCAGGCGGCTGCAAGCACCGCTGCGGAGCGAATTCTTCTGCGATGGAGTCTCATGGCTTCTAGGACTTGAGGATGGGAATCTGAAGCTGCACGACGAGGTGGATGTCGTTTCCGCGGTCGCCTCGTTCGATCTGGCATTTGGTGATGCGGGAGTTGGGGATCGATTCCTCGAGGCGTCCGAGCCAGTTCAGGGCTTTGGAGTAGTCGTCTTCGACGACGAGATCGGCGACGAGCGCGTCGGAGATGGCCGCGCCCCGATCGACCTCCTTGGCCTCGAACTTCTGCGAGATGAGGAAGACGTCGGTTTCGCGGATCGCTTCGGCGATGCGCTGCTCGGCGTCCTGCGGGCTGCGGCAGGATTCGAAATGGGGCTTCCACTCCGTGTAGACGACGCGCAGGTCGGCAGTCTTCGCGTCGAGCGCCTTGAGCTGGATCTCGGCAAGCTGGGCCTCCTGTTCGGCGGTCTCGGCGTCTGCGAGAGTCTGCACGGCGAGCTCGCGGGCGGCGGCGGTGGAGTTGCGCAGCGCGTTGACGCCATAGAGCATCGCTCCGGTCAGGAAGACGAGGAAGAAGCAGGCGGACTGGTGGTTTTTCATGGGCGGATGGACTGGAGCGCGGTGGCGGGATCAATTTTCGGTGTGAATCAGGATGGCCTGGAAGTCGGTGGACTGAGGTCCCTTGACCTGCTGCGCCGAGTAGGTCTGGTAGCTGAGCGCGTAGATGGCGTCGAGGGTGTTCTCGATTTGTCCGCCGGATCCGCCGTCGATCTTGAGCTGCATCAGAGTGTGGGCGGGGAGCTCGGGATTCCGCGTCAGGGAAAGTTCAGCCACGGTGGACTCCTTGCCCATGCTGCGGCCCACCGCGACGGTGACGGGCTGGAGGGGGCGGCATCCCTCGAGCCATTTGGCGTAGGCCTCTGCCTTCTTCGCCTCGTCGACGATTGACTGCTGCTGGGCGACGAGCCCTGCCGCTTCGCCTTGGGCGGCGTGGAGCCGGCCCTGCATGGCCGCTTCGCTCGCCTGGTAGGCGCGTTTGCTGAGGAGGAAGTAGAAGCTCAGCAGGGAGGCGGCGGCAGCCACCACGTAGAAGGCGGCGGGAGCGATCTTGTAGACCGCAGGGAGACCGGCGGAGACGTTCTGCCGCTCCGTCTTGATGTCGTGGATGGGTTCGTGCATGGCGGGTTTCGCGGGAGTTTGGCTATGGCGGAGGCCTTGCGGACGGTGCGGGCTTCAGTGGCGGGCGAGCAGGTTCCAGAGGTTGTGCTCTTCGGTCATGTCGGTGACGTGGCGTTCTCCGAACATCGGGAGGTAGGTCGAGGAGAATCCTCCGCCGCGCCGGTCCTCCATCAGCAGGATGCGCGTCGAGGGTTCGGCCTTGTCGAGAAAGGGCCTCAGCATCTGGGCCACGGTGGCCTCGTCGCCGGGGCCGATGCCGGTGCGGCAGCGGAGGTCCTGCCACTGCCCGGCCTTCTGGCGGACGAGGCAGAGAGATCCGTCGATCCAAGTCGCCACAATGAGGTCCTGGTTCTTGATGGCGTTGTCTGCCGAGATGCGGTTGAGCAGGTGGGCGGTGGTGGCGAAGAGGCCGACGCAGATCCGCGCCGGGCGCAGGCCGTAGCTGCGCATGGCCTCTTCGATCGACTTCACCATCGAGTCGTCGCAGGCCATCACGAGGCTTGCGCTGGTCTCGGGATTGTGGTGCACGGCGTAGCGCTTGGTGCGGTCGTATTTGGTGCCGAGGATGGTCTTGGGATTGAGGCGCAGTTCCTCCTGCCAGCCCTTTTTCCGGGACAGGTTGTGCTCCAGGCTGATGATGAAGCGGTTGTTGATCGAGAGGCCGATCCATCCGTCTTCGGACGAGGCCCTCCACGAGTCCGCCATGTGCGAGGCAACCTCGGCGAAGTCGCCGGGCGCCTCGCCGACGCTTTCGACTTGGCCCTTGCGGTCGAGGCAGGCCCAGGTGCATTGGCCGCGGCCCACTCCGACGAGGACGGAGCGTTGTTTGGGAAAGCGCTGCGGCCAGGCGTAGCGAGGGTTGTCCGCTTCGGGGCGGAAGGCGGCGAAGGTGAGGACGTCCTTGATGTCTTTGAATTCCATGGTGGATCAACGGGGTAGCATTTCGTTATGGGTGCGGCTGGCTTCGCGGTGGAGGTATTCGGCGACCTCGTGCTCGGTGTAGCCGGTCTTGGCGGGGGCGCTGGAGCGCCAGCCCTCGAACTCCCGGGTCCTGAGGCAGTGCTCGAAGCTCATCATTCCCTTGGTCGTTCCGGTCTCGAGTTCGTGGTCGAGACGCTTGAAGTCGCCGCGGCGGATCATTCCGGTGACCGAATCGTAGGGAAAGAGGATCTCGTGGATGGGAAAGCGCCGCCCGCGGTTCTCGTCGAAGAGGAGCTGCTGGCAGAGGATCATGCGCATCGAGTCTGCGAAGGAGAGCATCGCGTTCTCGACGCGTTCGCTGGGAACGAGCTTGAGGAAGCGCTGCACCGTCTGCGCGGCCGAGGATGTGTGCATCGTCGCGATGACGACGTGTCCGGTCTCGGCGGCCTGCAGGGCGATCTCGGCGGTGGATCCGTCGCGGATTTCCCCGATCATGATGACGTCGGGCGCCTGGCGAAGCGAGGCCCGCAGGGAGAGCGCAAAGTCGATTTCGTCGCTGCCGATTTCGCGCTGGGTCACGAGCGAGGGCAGGTTGGTCGGAAGGATGTATTCGATGGGATCCTCGAAGGTGATGATGTGCTCGCGGCGCCGCTCGGCGCGGGTCTTGATGAGCGAGGCGATCGTGGTGGACTTGCCCGAGCCGGTCGCCCCGCAGATCAGGAAGAGACCGTTGTCCGCCTCGAGGTAGGCTTTTAGCGCCTGCGGAGGCAGCGAGATTTGCTGGGGGGCTGGAATGTGGCTGGGAAGGAGGCGCATGACCCACCGGACCCGTCCCCGTGTGACGAGCTGGTTTACGCGGAAGCGTAGCGGCCCGATCTGGAGTGCGTAGTCGAGGGTGCCGGCCCGCGGAGCGATCTCCTCCTCGGGCTGGTAGACGAAGGAGTCGATGACCAGCTCCCCGTTCATCCGGTAGACGAGCTGCTCGCGCGGCGTGACGTAGAAGTCGCTGATGTTGAACTTCTGCGCGAGGTGGAGGATGCGGTTTCCGAGCTGGGTTCTGTCGTCGATGGCAAGCATGGAGGTGATGAAAAAGGTTTCAGCGGGGCAGGAAGGTGCCGAGGAGTTCGCCCCTGCCGGTCGCCCCCTCGAAGACGTGGAACTGGTTTTTCGTCGAGAAGCCGAAGGAATCGGTCGCGCCGAATTCAAGCAGCATCCGGTAGCGGACTCCGTTGATTTCGAGCGGGAGCGGCTGGTTGAGATTCGTGAGGATGACGTAGTCGGCGCTGGCGACGGGATCGTCGGGGTCGTTCTCGTTGCTCACCAGCTTCATGTCGAGATCGAAGGGCACCGTGAGGGATCGGTCCGGCATGGAGATCGTGATCCGCAATTGCACCCCAGTGGCGTGGGATTCGTAGAAGGTCGTGCCGTTGTGGTAGAAGAACTCGCCGAGCTTGAACTTTTCGCCCGGGGCGACCTCCGAAAACGCGTGGCCCGCAAAGGTGATCACATTCGGTTCGCCGGAGCGGATCGGTTCGCCGTCGAAGACGATGACCGGGTCGCCATGGGTGAACTTGGTGCCGCCGGCCGCGACGTCGTAGGCCAAGTTCGGCCCGCCCACGGCGGAATGGAAATGGCCGGTCACGCTGCCGCTGAAGTGGGCGGGCACCGGGTAGTAGAAGGCGGAACGCTCGGGACCGTCGCGGAACTCCGACGGATCCCTCGCAAGGAACTGGGCACGCAGGCGTGCGTTCATGGGCAGTTCGACGGGGCCCGAGTAGGGGAGCCACGACCCTCCGTCGATACGGTAAATCGGCTCGGCGTCCT
>SLGN01000473.1 GCA_007123695.1 Verrucomicrobiales bacterium | reverse complement strand
GAATGACGAAATTGCCGGCCATCGGGGAATCCGACTCATTTCCAAAAGATTGGCAAGAGCAAACAGGGTTGACCTCCAGACCCAACAGGGTTGCGTCTGCTGGGTGAATCCGGTCCAGAGCAACTCCTGGAGTTTCTCATCCGCAGCACCATTGACCGGGGGCGGTGTTGCGTGCGGGGTGCCAAAAAAAATTCGTGCTGCGGGACGATTACCATGCGCCAACCGGGGACACAGAGTCAGAGTGGTAAACTGCTATTCCGAAACCAAAGAGCCGGTTTCGTCTTACGGAATGGATTTCTTAAGTTCGATCTTCGAACAGGTAAGCCAGGTTAGCGGTTGGTGCCTACAAACTACTATACGCCTGTCACTCAATCTGTCACTCAATCTCCGTGGTCACTCAATCGTTGTGGAAGGCGTTCGCTGAGGAATTTCTCCTGCTTCCGGTTGCGCTGTCTTCCGCAGGGGAGCGACCCGGGCCAAAGCGCTTGCGCTGGCCGGCGCTGCAGGGTAGGGGAGACGCGCTATGCTTGCCGTCGTCGTCACCATCGAATCGCATCCCGACAAGATCGAGGATCTTGTCGCCGCCCTCCAGGACAATGCCGCGCATTCCCGGCTCGAGCCGGAATGCCTGAAATGGGAATGGTCGCAGCATGTCGAGGATCCGACCCGCTTCGCCATCTACGAACTCTATGTATCCCAAGAGGCCTTCGCAGCGCACAAGGCCAGCGCCCATTTCGCGTCGTGGGTCGAGGCAAGCGGGCCTTGCATCAAGGCGAAGACGGCGGGCCAGTACGTGTTGAGGGAGCCCGACCCCCGCCCCGTGCCCGCTGGCGCTTGAGCGGCGTCGCGATCACGCCGCCTCGGCAAAGGTGTATTCGACGCCGAGGTGCTTCGAGATCACCGAGAAGAGTTCGTGGGCGCGGAAGGGTTTCGCGACGAAGTCGCTGCTGCCGGCGGCAAGGGCCGCCTGCTTCGCTTGCTCGAGGGCGTAGGCCGTGAGCGAGACGATGACGGGGCGGTCCTCCGCAGTGGCGGCGGACTGGATTTCCTGCGTCGCTTCGCTGCCCTTCATCACCGGCATGTCCTCGTCCATGAAAATGAGGTGGGGCTTCCATTCGCTCCACTTCTCGACCGCTTCGCGCCCGTTCTCGACCTCGGCGATGGCGAAGCCGGCCTTTCCGAGGATTCGCTTGAGAAGCAGCCGGTTGGTGCCCTGGTCCTCCGCCACCAGGATCCGGATTTGGCCCTGGGGTGCGCGGTGGCCGCAGATCCGCTGGACGGACTTGTCGTCGAGGGTGGCGACGAGGCCCGTCGGGACCGATTCGTCCGGGGCGAGTTCGTCGCATTCGATGGCGAAGCGGAAGACGGTACCCTCTCCGAAGACGGAGGACACTTCGATGTCGCCGCCCATGAGCTGGACGAAGCTGCGGGCGATGGGCAGACCGAGGCCGGTGCCTTCCGACGAACGGCGACCGCTCTCGGTCTGGGAGTAGCGCTCGAAAAGCTTGGGGATCTCCTCTTCGTGGATGCCGCGCCCGGTGTCGCGGACTTCGAAGACGACCCGGACGCGGCGACGCTCGGAATCGCCTGCGGCGGTCTCGTCCTCCGACTCGACGGGCTCGCTCGAGATGGAGACGCCCACGCTGCCCTGGGCGGTGAACTTGATGGCGTTACCGATGAGATTGACGAGGATCTGCCGCAGCTTGCTGCGGTCGGCGACGATCTCGACGGGCAGTTCGCTGCGGGCGGAGAAGTGGAAGCCGATCCGCTTTTCTTTGGCCTTGATCGAGAGCATTTCGTAGACCGAGCGCAGCAGGGGGACGAGCTGGAAGGTCTCGTCGTTGCGCTCCATCCGGCCCGCCTCGATCTTGGAAAGGTCGAGGATCTCGTTGATGACGTCGAGCAGGTGCTCGCCGCTGTTGTTGACGATGTCGAGGGTCTCGCGCTGCCGGGGGGCGAGTTCGGGATCGGCCGAGAGGATCTCGGTGAAGCCGATGATGGCGTTGAGCGGGGTGCGCAGTTCGTGGGTCATCTTGGCGAGGAAGTCGCTCTTGGCTCGGTTGGCGACCTCGGCCTGATGGCGGGCCTCCTCGAGATGGCGGCGGTAGGTTTCCTCGATCTCGGCGGTGGCGATCTGGGCGAGGGCGATGCCGAACTGGCCGGAGAGAGCTTCGATGAGACGGGCGTCGTCTCCGTCCCAAGGTTCGGAGCCCGGGGCGCGGAACAGCAGCACCATTCCGTTGGCGTCTTCGAGAAAACCGGTGGAGGCTGCGAGCAGTCGCGGCGCTTCCCCGTCCCCGATAGCGCTGAGGAGACATGGGGGAAGATCTTCCTTTTCATTCACCGCGACCGCCTCGCGCTTCTCGAGGACTTGCCGAATGAAGGGGTCCTCGAGATCTACCAGGCAGCAGGCCTCGGCGAGCCCTTCCTCGGCTCCGTCCTTGCTCCAATGGCCGAGGATCCGCAGTCGGTCTCCGCTTCTGCGCGGAGCGACTTCCGGGTTTCCCGAGTCTTCCGGCAGGATGCGCAGGGCGAGGCAGCGGTCTGCCGCGAAATCCTCGGCGATCCGGCTGAGGGTCTCGTCGAAGAGACGTTCGCCCGAGGCGTTGTTGCGGATGCCGTTGGAGGAATGCTCGAGGAGCATGCGGTGCTGGAGCTGCCTCGCGAGGGCGGCCTCGGCCTTGTCGCGCTGGGCGGTCAGCAGCTCTTGGCGCCGGTGGAGATGCCGCACCCGGGAGCGGATCGAAAGTCTCGTCGCGACGATGGTTCCGAGAACGAGGGCGAGCAGGCCGAGGCTGCGCGCCCACCACGTCTGCCACCACGGGGGCGTCACGACGACCCGGACCTTGGCGGTGACGTCGGGCCAGTCCCTGCCGTCGAGGGAACTCTGCACCCGGAATTCGTAGCGCCCCGGGGAGAGACCGGCGTAGCTCGCCTGGTGGTCGTCGCCCGCGTCGATCCAGTCGTCGTCGTAGCCCTCGAGCCTGTAGCGGAAGTGGCCACGGTTGGGAAAGCGGTAGTCGAGGTTGCCGAATCCGAAGCCGAAGAAGAGCCGCGGGTCGTAGGACAGGCGGACCTCGTCGGTCGCGGCGATCTCCCTGCTGATAAGCCCGCCGGGGGAAGGGACGACGGTCTTCCCGAAGTATTCGAAGCGGGTCAGGAACGGGTTCGGCGTACGAGGCAGAGCCGGGAGCTTTGCAGGATCGACGATGTTGAACCCCTCGGCGCCGCCGAGGAAAAGGCGGCCTTCGGGATCGCGCGCGACCGCGCCCGGGTGGAAGCCGGCGCCCTGCAGACCGTCTTCCTGGTCGAAGACGCGGAATTGGTTCTGCATCGCGTTGAGCTTGGCGAGGCCCTTTCTTGTGACGACCCAGAGGAGGTTGCTTTGGTCCTTGGCGAGGGCGACGATGTGGTCGTCGGGTAGCCCGTGGACGGCGGCGTTGAAGTTGGAGATTTCGCCGGTGGTCGTGTCGAGACGGTCGAGCCCCGCGTCGGCCGTGCCGATCCAGACGACTCCGTTGGTGTCGGGCAGCACGGTGGCGACGCGGCTGCTCGTGGTCCGCTGGGCGTTGGGGAAGACTTCTTGCAGAGGCACGAGAGTGTCGCCTTGAGGCGGCAGAAGCAGCAGCTTGGAGTTTGCCGCGACCCAGAGGAGACCTGTGGCGTCTTCGGCAAGCGAGCCGATGAACTTGGCGTCGGCGTTCGTTTCGTCGATCCGGAGAAAGGTGTCGCTGGCTCGTTCGTGCCGCAGCAGACCGCCGCCCTGGGTCCCTACCACGACGCGGCCTTTCCGGTCGAGGAGGAGGGCGGAGACATGGTCGTGGGAAAGCGGCATCGGCGAGTCGTCGCTGGCGCGGTGCCGCGACACCGCTCCGTCCGCAGTTCGCAGGAGAATGCCCTCGCCCCGCGTCCCCATCCACAGCGTGCCCTCGGGATCGAAGAGCAGGGAGTTGATGTTGGCGCCCGCGAGCGCGGGAGACGACGGAGGTCGGAGGAAACGACCGTGGACGGTGTCCCAGAGAGCGAGGCCGCCGGCGGTGCCGACCCAGAGCTTTCCGTCTTCGTCCAAAGAAAAGGCCCGCACAGAAGGGTGGGGCAGACCGTCGCGGCGCTCTTCGCGGTGGCGGACGTGGGGAAACCATTGCTGGTCGAGGCTGAAGCGGCTCGCGCCCCCGCCGTCGGTGGCGATCCAGAGCATCCGCGACCGGTCCTCGACGATCGCGAGGACATGGTCGTCGGCAAGGCTCTCGGCGTGGCGCGGGTGGTGGTTGAACCAGACGAAGCTCTCGTCTGTCCGGTCGTAGAGGGCCAGACCGGTCTTCGTCCCGATCCAGAGGTCCCCGTTGGAATCGACCCGAAGCGCGGTGATCGAAGTTTTTCCATCCAGAGGAACCTTGGCCGGCTCGGTTTCGGCATCGGGCGAATAGCGGTAGAGACCCTGGCCCAAGGTGGCGATCCAGATGCTGTTCCGCGGGTCGGCGGCGACTGCGGTGACGGGTACCGAGGTGGACCAGAAGCGCTCGAAGCGCTGGCTCTTTTTGCTCCACTTGTGAAGCTCGCCGTCGGCGGTGCCGACCCAGACCTCGCCCGCTCCGAAGGTCGAGACCGAGGAGATCGAAGCGGACCCAAGCGGACCATCGACCACGGCGATGCGTTCGCTCTCGAGATCGAGCACATTGAGACCCGCCTCGGTTCCGATCCAGAGGAACTTGTCCTCGGAGATGGACAGGGAGGTGATGTGATTGCTGCGGAGCTCGCCGCCGCGCTCCGTGCCTTTCACCATCCAGACGGATTCGCCCGTCTGGGTGTCGAATTTCATGAATCCGCTCGAGGAAGTGCCGATCCAAATGGGGCCGCGCTTTTCGAAGGGGGTCGCGACGGCGGTGAGCTGGTCGCTGCTGAGGCTGCCCGGTTGGGTGGGATCGCGGAGGTAGTGGACCGTCTCCCATCCGTCGAACCGGCAGAGCCCCCGGTCGGTCGCCAGCCATACGTAGCCGCCGAGGTCCTGCGCGATGCCACGCACCAAGTTCGACCTCAATCCTCGCGAAGTGGATTCCGAAAGGGTCGTGAAGCGGATGCGGGCGGCATCCTGCTGGGCGTTTGCCTCGAGGGCAGCCAAGGACGCAGCGACACAAAAGCAGAGAGGCAGCAACGACGTTCTCCTGAGAAGCTCCATGGGTGCCGTCGGATTCGCGCAAACAAAAGGGAAAATATTTTGAAAATTATAGAAAAGATCGCTACTTTAGAATGCGTTAAATTTCAATCGAATTCAAGGCATTTTCGGAAAACCTTTCCGATCTCGATCTCATGAGGAAATCTCTCAATGCCAGCCAATCCGGCATCAGCATGGTGGAGATCCTCCTCGTGGTCGTCGTGATCGGCATCGTGGCCGCCTTGGCGCTGCCCTCGATCAGCAATCTCCGGCAGGTCTCGAAGGAGGCTACGGCGGTTCAGAATGCGAAGAGCATCTCCCAGATGTCAGCAGCCCTCGCCGCCCTTGGCGTGGCGCACGTGATTCCCGATTCGATGGGCGGAGTGGCCGCGACGGCCCGCCTGCTTCGCGAGGGCGTCATCGTCCCCGAGGGGCCGATGGCGGGTGAGAAGTTCGTCCTCACGGGTCTCGACGATTCGGAGATCGACTTCGTGGCGCACTTTCTCTTCGTTCAGTACGACCGCCGCGAGCTGCGGCTGGTCTTCCAAGACCCGCGTGCGGACAGCGGGGTGTGGTGGTTGATCGATGCCGGCAAGGCGATGCTCGCCTGCCTGCCGGTGACGGCCTCCCCGTTGACGAGGTGGGGAGGCCGGGCCGCGTCCGGGGGACGGTGACTCTCGGACCCGGAGCTGCGTCAGGCGTGCGCGGCGGAGGCCTCTTCGTTTTCCTTGATCGTCGCCGCCGCCTTGAGACGGTCGATGAGGTCGGCGATGCCCATGGCGCGGAGTTCGCCGAGGTAGTTCTTTTCAAAATCGGGGATTTCGGCGCGGGGGATGGGCGCGCGTTCCTTTCTCTCGGTGACCTTGAAGAGATGGAATCCGTAGTGCGTCGCAACGATGGGGCTGACCTCGCCGATCTCCATGGAGAAGACGATGGACTCGACTTCCG
>SLGN01000401.1 GCA_007123695.1 Verrucomicrobiales bacterium | reverse complement strand
TCCCTCGTCGATCAGTCCGTCGATCTCGAAGCCGTCGTCAACACGCGCAACCCCCTCTCCAGCGCGGTCCTCACCCCCGTCAGCGAACTGCTCACCTACTCCTGCTCCGGCACGGTGCGCGAGCCGGTGTGGAAGCCGAAGCACATCTCGAATCTCGGAAAGATCCCCGCCGACCTCGTGTCGGAACTGACCAACATCCCGGTCGAGGGGCTCCGTAAGCTGGGGCAGTTCGGCCAGGGAGTCTTCTCCCTCCCCGAACGCACCGCGGAAGCCCTCGGCTCGCAGAACCGAGGGGGCGCCCGCGAGCGGATCTTCCCGCGCCTCGGCAAGGGCGCCGAAGACGACGGAGACGGGGAAGCGAAAGGGGAAGGGCAGGCTGCACCGAAGAAGCTGCGCATCCCCCTGACTCCAAAGGGCGGCCGTTGAATCGGACCGACGGACCGACGGACCGAAGAACCGGCGAATTGACGGACCGGACTCGCGTAGGCTCCGATACACCCACCAGGAATCGAACCTGGACCTTCGGCTCCGGAGGCCGACGTAATATCCGTTTTACTATGGGTGCGTCGTCGGAACGCCCGCGCCTCGAAAAAAAGCGCGGCGTCCCATCGGCGGGGGGAGAAACATCGCGTCGGGCGCGAAATTCGCAAGTGCGAAGCTGCGAGGATTGCGAAAAGTGCTTGCGTGGAAGAACATACGTGTTCACATTGTCGCAATGAGTCCCCGCTATCCCGCCGCGGCCGAACGCTACGAGCAATTCCGCGAGCGCGTCTGGGCGGCGGCGGGCATCATCGTCCGCGCCCCGGGATCGCGCTTCCTTCCCGACGAGCTGGAGATCCAGGCGCGCTGGTTCGGCGGGGAATACGGGCGCTGCTTCCAAGGGAGCGAGGGCGAACCGGTCGAGATCGTGCAGTTCGGGCACTGGAACCGGGGGGCGGGCCCGGACTTCACCGAGGCGGCGGTGCGCATCGACGGCGTCCTCCGCCGAGGGGACATCGAGGTCGATCCCGACGTGCGCGACTGGGAGCGCCACGGCCACGGCGCGAATCCCCGCTTCAACGGAGTCGTCCTCCACGTCTTCGCCGACCAGCCCGCCCTCGGGCGGGTCTTCACCCGCACCGAGGCGCACGGGAACGTCGCGCAGGTGCTGCTGCCACAGTACAGCGGCCTGCAGGGACCGCCCGACTTTCTTCCCGAGGCCTTCCCCGGCCGCTGCCGCGCCCCCCTTTCCCGAATGGACGACGAAGAAGTCGCCTCGCTCCTCGTCTCGGCCGCGCAGTTCCGCCTGCGGCGCAAGAGCGAGCGGCTCGGCGCCATGGGCCGCGCCACCGGGCCGGAGCAGGCCCTGTTCCAAGGGCTCGCCGAAGCCCTCGGCTACCGGCACAACAAGACGAGCATGGCGGTGCTCGCGCAGCGCTGCCCCGTCGACGAACTCGCAGGCCTCGACGGCCCCGCGCGCGAGGCCCGTCTCTTCGGCTGCGCCGGCTTTCTTTCGCCCGAGATCGGCGGCGGCGCCTGCGGCGGAGACGCCGCCCCCTACCTGCGGCGGCTCTGGGACCGATGGTGGACGATGCGCGACCGCCACGAGCCATCGCGCCTCCGCGCCCTCGCCTGGCGCGGCGACGGCACCCGGCCCCTCAACCACCCCCACCGCCGCGTCGGCGCCCTCGCCCTGCTCCTCGAAAAATGGGAAGTTTTGCGGGAACTTTGGGAGAAGCCTGTGAACAACTCTGAAAAAGTTGTGAACAAGTGGCTCGCCGACCTCTCGCATCCCTACTGGGACCGCCACTATTCGCTGGGCTCGAAGCCCACGCCCAAGCCTGTGAGGATCGTCGGGCGCGACCGGCTCCGCGACCTCCTCGGAAACGTCGTTTTCCCCGGCGCCATCGGGATTTCTCCGGACCGGTGGCGCGACTATCTGGGCCTCGGGGGCGTCGCTTCGAACCAGAAGCTGCGTCGGGCGGCCCTGCGTCTCTTCGGCCCCGACGAGCAGCGCCGAAAGTTATTCACACGTTATTACCACCAGCAGCAGGGGCTGCTCCAAATTTTCGAGGATTTCTGCCTCGAAGACGCTTCGGACTGTCGCGACTGCCCCTTTCCCGAGCAGCTCGCGCAGTGGCGCGGTGCAGAAGCCGGACCGAGCCCGAACGGCGGGCAGGCGGCCCGGGCCGGCGCGCCGTTCTCCGAAGCGGGTCTGGCTGGAGCCGGTGGTACGGCCTCGCCTGCGGATTCTGCCTACGCCCGCGTGGGCTGAGCCCGAATCCCGTCCCTTTTTTCCCTTCGCTTCTCCTGGCAGGATGGAGCCAGAAGCCTCCGACCCATCGAACCATGATCCGCGCCGTCCCGATTCCCCTGATCCCCTCCCCTTTGCCGAAGCTGCAGCGTCGCGCCCTACCGATCGCCATCGCCTTTCCCATTGGCCTCGCCGTCTGCGGACTCGCCGCCGCCCTCGCCGGGGCTGCGGATCCGGCGCCGGAGTATCCGGACAAGTTCCGTCTCCTCGAATGGCGCGACGGTGCGGGCGAGGCCCAACCCATCCTCTCGGCGGAGGACTGGCCGAAACGCCGGGCCCACATCCTCGCCAACATGGAGAAGGTGATGGGCCCCCTGCCCGGACCCGAGCGGCGCGTTCCCCTCGATGTCGAGATCCTCGAGACCGAGAACCTGCCCACCCTGCAGCGGCACAAAATCACCTACGCCGCCACCGCCGACTACCGCGTGCCCGCCTACCTGCTCGTGCCGCGCGGCCTCTCGCGGTCGGAGCCGGCCCCGGCGATGCTCTGTCTGCCCGGCACCGGCGGTTCGCGCGGCCGCACCGCGGGTCTCGGCGAAGACTATCCCCGCTACGCCCTCGAGCTGGCCGAGCGCGGCTACGTCACCCTCGCGCCCGACTACGTGCTGCTCGGCGACCTCATGGTCGATCCGGGCGAGGTCGGTTTCGACAGCGGCACGATGATGGGAATCTGGAACCACATCCGGGCGGTCGATCTCCTCGCCGCGATGGAAGAGGTCGATCCCGAGCGCATCGGCACCATCGGCGTCTCCCTCGGCGGCCACAATTCCCTATTCGTCGCCGCTTTCGACGAGAGGCTGAAGGTGGCGGTGACGAGTTCGGGCTTCGACTCCTTCCTCGACTACAAGGGCGGCGATCCCTCCGGCTGGTGCCAGCCGCGCTACATGATGCGGATCGAGGAGGTCTACGGCAAGGATCCCCGGCGCATCCCCTTCGACTTTCCCGAAGTCCTCGCCGCCATCGCCCCGCGTCCCATCCACGTCCACGCGCCCCAGAGCGACTCGAACTTCGTCCTCGCGAGCGCCCGGCGCTGCCTCGCCGCCGCCGGGGAGGTCTACAGGCTGCTCGGCGCGCCCGACGGCCTGGAGCTGAACGATCCCCCCGGCGAGCACGGTTTTCCCCCCGAGCATCGCGAGCTCGCCTACGCCTTCCTCGCCCGGCATCTCGGTCCTGCCCGGGGATCAGTCGAATAAGGCGAGAATCTCGTCTTCGGAAAGGTGGGCGTCCCCGGCGCCGGAGAGGAGCGAGTCGGTCAGGGCGCGCTTGCGGTCCTGCAGGGCGAGGATCTTTTCCTCGACGGTGCCGCGGGCGATCAGTTTGTAGCTGGTCACGACGCGGCGCTGCCCGATGCGGTGGGCGCGGTCGGTGGCCTGTGCCTCGACGGCGGGATTCCACCAGGGATCGAGATGGATCACGGTGTCGGCGGCGGTGAGGTTCAGGCCCACCCCGCCGGCCTTCAGGCTGATGAGGAAGACGGGAGCGGTGCCGTTCTGGAAGCGGTCCACGGCGGCGGCGCGGTCCTTGGTGGAGCCGTCGAGATAGCAGAAGTCGATCCGGCGCTGGGCGAGTTCGCCGGCGACGATCTGGAGCATCCCGACGAACTGGCTGAAAACGAGGATGCGGTGTCCGCCCGCGACGGCTTCTTCGAGCAGCTCGTGGAAGGCGTCGAGCTTGGCCGAGACCTCGTCGTCGGCGAGGTCGGGGAGACCGAGGAGACGCAGGTCGCAGCATACCTGGCGCAGTCGCAGGAGCGCGGTCAGGGCGAGCATGCGGCGGCGTCCGCCCTCGGCCTCAAGCAGGGAGGCCCGGCTCTCGCGGAGGAGCTTTTCGTAGACTTCGCGCTGCCGTTCCGCCAGTTCGCAGGGCAGAATCTGCTCGATGCGGTCGGGCAGGTCGCGGGCGACCTCGCTCTTGAGCCGCCGCAGCACGAGGGGCCGGAGACGGCGGGCGAGCCGTTCCCGCAGCGCGGCAGGCGGATCGGCCGACGCGAGCGGTTTGGCAAAGCGCTCGGCGAAGCGTTCGCGGGTACCGAGGTAGCCGGGCTGGACGAAGCGGAAGAGGGACCAGAGATCCTCGACCGAGTTTTCGAGCGGCGTGCCGGTCAGGGCGAATCGGTGCCGGGCCCGCAGGCGATGGGCGGCGCGGCTCGTCGCGGCCTCGGGATTCTTGATGTGCTGGGCCTCGTCGAGGACGACGACGTCGAACTCGCGTTCGGTCCAGAGCGACTCGTCCCGGCGCAGCAGGGCGTAGCTGGTCACGAGCAGGGCGGCGTCGCTGCGATCGGCGAGGATTTGCGCGCGGTCGGGGCCCACGACGGCGACGGCTCCGAGTCCGGGTGCGAAGCGCTCCGCCTCGGCGATCCAGTTGTGGACGAGCGAGGAGGGGCAGACGACGAGGGCGCGTCCGCCGGCGGCGAGGAGGAAGGCGAGCGCTTGCAGCGTCTTGCCGAGCCCCATGTCGTCGGCGAGGATGCCGCCGAGCCCCCGCGAGGCGAGCCCCTGCATCCACTCGAGTCCCTCGCGCTGGTAGGGGCGCAGGATCGTTGCGAGCGGTCCCGTCAATTCCCGGAAGACGGCCGGCTCCGACGCCGCTTCGCTCCAGGGCACGGTTCCGCCGGCGGCGATGCCGAAGTCCGACGCCGACTCGCGCAGGTAGCCGGCGTGGGTCCGGTCGACGCGGTGAAGGCCCGGCTCGATCTGCCGGGGGTCGCAGTCCGCGAGGATCTCGCCGAGCTCGCCGACGAGGCGCGGATCGACGACCGCGGTCTTCCCGCCCGGACGCGCCCGTCCGTGCCGGCCGGTTTCGAGAAGCCGCTGGATCTCCTGCCTCGAAAAGGTTTCTCCCGAAGGCGTCGCGAAGGCGAGTTCGACGCCGAACCAGTCTTCGCCGCCGGGCCGGAAGGACAGGGCCGGGACGACCGGCTCGACTTGGCCGAGGGCGTGTTCGAAACGTTCGCCCGCGTCCGTTTTCCAGCGGCGGCGGAAGTCGGGATAGCCGTGGGCAAGGAACTGCAGGATGGCGTCCTTGTCCTTGAGCACGAAGCGCCCCCCTTCGCCCCGACGGCGGAAACCGGCGCCCTCGAGTTCGGCGATGGCGGCGTGCTCGGCGTCGGTGTCGGCGAGCACGAGTCCGTCATCGGTTTCCCAAACGGCGGGTCGGTCGCCGTCGGCAGCGAATTCACGGCCGGGGTAGGCGAAGGCGAGCACGCCGTCGAGATGGTTGAGCGACCCCTCGACCGAGAGCTTCACGGAAAGCGTGCCGCGGGCGAGGCGCAGGGGGGCGAGGTCGAAATGCGCCCGCCACCGCTCCAGCAGGGCGGGAAGTTCGGCGGCATCGGCGGTGGCGCCGCAGGCGAGCAGGGTTTCGGCGCCTTCGAGACCGGGCCCGACGGGCTGGAGGAGATCGCTCCCGTCGAAGGCCCAGCAGCCTCCGGAGGCGAGCAGGGGGGAGACGCCCGCCGGCCAGACGGGGCGGAAGCGCAGGCCATCGGACCTTTCCAGAACGGGACGCAGCGGCAGCGGCGAGACGCGCAGGGGGCGCGACTTGCCGAGGGAAAGACCGGGATGCCCCGGAACGGCGGCGAGAAGACGCGAGAAATCGTCGCGGCCGAGCATGAGAACGCCCGGCACCGCTTCCGGCGAGAGATCCTGCAGCGTGCGGAACAGGGCGGCATCGGCGGCGTCGAGAAAGAGCTTCGCACCGGCGGCAAGGGATTTGAGCAGGGCGCGCGCACCGTCCCGCGCCAGCTCCACCCCCACGGTGATGCGTCCTTTTTCCCATGCCGTCGCGAGGTTCGGGGCGACGACGAGGTGCAGGGTGGCGGGCACGGCGCC
>SLGN01000313.1 GCA_007123695.1 Verrucomicrobiales bacterium | reverse complement strand
TCGCGCAGGCGCCGCATGAAGGTCTGGAGGATGCCGTAGGCCATGCGACCGAGGTCGCGCGTCGCCTGGTTGCGGTGGACCCGGCTGTCGAGGTCGGTCTGGGCGAAGGCGTCGAGGCCGTCGCTGCGATAGAGGTCGATCAGGTGCGAGGTCTCGACTCCGTAGCCCACGGGGAAGGAGAGCCGTTCGAGCACCTCGCGGCGCACCGCGTATTCGCCCGACAGCGGCTGGATCAGGGCGGTGAGTTCGGGGAAGAACATCGAAAAGAGCGGCCGCACGAGGATCTCGGTGACCCGCCCCCCGCCCGAGGGGCGCATCTCGTCGGAGACGGCGATGGGACGGTCGTAGAAAGCCTTCACATACTTGACCTCGGGCCGGTAGATCAGGGGCGCGACGAGGGCGCTGGCGAACTTCGCATGGATGTTGCGGATGTCGGCGTCCACGTAGCAGATGATGTCGCCCCGCAGTTGGTGGACCGCCTTCCACAGGTTCTCTCCCTTGCCGGGCTTCGACCCGTGCCGCGGCAGGATCTCCGAGGCGAGGTAGGTGTCGGCGCCGTAGCTCGCCGCGATCTCGAGGGTGCGGTCGCTCGAACCCGAATCGATCACCGCGATCTCGTCGAGCAGCGGATAGCGGTCCATCAGCTCGCTTTTGAAGACGATGATCTCCTTTCCGATGGTTCTCTCCTCGTTCAGCGTCGGGATGCAGAGGCTGATCGAAAGGCCCGCCTCGCGCTTGGCCCGCACCAGCTCCTGCATATCCCAGAACTCGCTGTGATGGAATGTGTTGGTCTCCAGCCAGCGGGAGATGCGTTTGTCGATTTCGGACATGGAATTTGGAAATGGCGTCGGTGCGTCAGGATTCGGGCTCCTCGTCGAGGAACTGCAGGATGGCGACGATCTGGGCGAGGCCGTCGAAGATGGGCTCGAGCTGGATCGTCTCTTCGGGGGTGTGCCGCTTGTCCCCTTTCGTGATACCCAGGGTCAGCGCGGGCAGCCCGCTCTCGAGCAGCAGGGCGAGTTCGGAGACGCTCGGCTCGACGCGCGAGGCGATCCCGAGGGCGCAGTGGATCTCGCGGGTCGCCGCGACGAGAGGATGGCTCTCCGGCAGCGACCCCGGCCGCCGCCGCGCGAAGATCTCGAGGGCGGCGTCGGCCTCCATTGAAGCGGAAACCTCGGCCAGCACCGCGCCGATTTCCCTCTCGACACGGGCGACGCGGGCGGCATCGTCGCTGCGGATCTCGAAGCGGAGACACCCGAGCCGCGGCGGCACGCCATGGCCCGAACCCGCCTCGAGCGAACCGACGAGCACGCGTGCCTCGGGCGCCTCGCGCCGGTCGATCGCCACGAGCGCGCGCACCACCTCCGCGAGGGCGCCGACGACCTCGGCCGAATCGGCTTCGCCCGGCGCCGTCACCGAGATTTCGCCCCTCGCCATGCCCGGACTGCCGTAGCTGAGCCGCCCCAGTTCGATGCCCTCCAGACAGACCGCCGCCGCGAGCGGTTCGCGGAGGTTTTCGAGGAAGAAGCGCATCCCGCCGAGGTCGCCGCGCCCGCAACTGCCCACCGTGCCGAGCAGCACGAGATTCGACGCGAACTCGATCCCGAGTTCCTCGAGGATCAGCGGCAGGGTCGCGAGGACGGCGATGCCGAGGCTGTTGTCGGCGAGACCCCGGCCCGTCATCGAGCCGGACCCGACCGAGACGGTGTGGTCTTCGCCCGCCGCCCAGATTTTGTCGAGATGGGCCGCCACGAGCAGGTTGCGGCGTCCTTCGCGCCCCGCCAGCATCCCGACGGCGTTTCCGCCCTGGTCGACCGACAGCTTGGAGAGGCCTGCTTCGGTGAAGCGGTCGCCGAGGAAGCGGACCAGCCGGTGCTCTTCGAAGGTCGGTGCGGGAATCTCCCCTGCCATCACGATGTTGGCGAAAAGAATCTCGCGGAGACGGCGGAGCCCTTCCCGGTGGGAGGCGGCGGCCTCGGCGGGACGGGACATGGAGGGAGCGGAGCGCATGGGCGGAAGCGGGGGGGATCACACTAGGTTCCGCCAACCGCGCGGACAAGCGGCAAAGCGGTGAAATCGCTGCGGGATGTATGCAATCGCAGGAGGCGGCGGCAGCGCCGGATGCGGATCCGCCCGGACTTTTTTTCGAGACTGCCGATTGAATTTCCCGCCGATCCGGTCGAACCGTGCCGACCGCAAACACCAACCCGAAACCGCCGTGCAAATCGCCTGCCTGGACCTTGAGGGAGTCCTCGTTCCCGAAATTTGGATCAACGTCGCCCGGCGCACCGGGATCGACTCCCTCCTCGCCACGACCCGGGAGGTTCCCGACTACGACGTCCTGATGACGCAGCGCCTCCGCATCCTCGACGAGCACGGTCTCAAGATCGGCGACATCGAGGAGGTCATCGACGGCCTCGGCCCCCTCGACGGCGCCGTGGAGTTCCTCGACTGGCTCAAGTCCGAGTTCCAAGTCGTGATCCTTTCCGACACCTTCTACGAGTTCGCGAGGCCGCTGATGCGGCAGCTCGGCTGGCCCACGCTCTTCTGCCATCGTCTCGGCATCGCCCCCGACGGTCGCGTCGAAGCCTACCGCCTGCGCCTCCCCGACCAGAAGCGCGAGGCGGTGAAACGCTTCCACGAACTCAACTTCCAGGTCGTCGCGGCGGGAGATTCCTACAACGACACCACCATGCTCGCCGAAGCCGACCGCGGCATCCTCTTCTGCCCCCCGCAGAACGTGATCGACGAGTTCCCCCAGTTCCCCGTGGCGAACGACTACGCCGCCCTGCGCGAGGAATTTCTCCGGGCCCGCTCGGAGCTGTCGTGATGGCGGCGATCCGCAAGTCATGACACCGCCGTTTCCTCGCGGCAACGACCTCTCCACCATCGACCCCGCCTCCCCGGAGATCCCCGGCCTGCGTCTGCCAAACCGGCTTCATTGGGTGTTCTCCGGCGGCGGCGCACCTGTGGCCGGGATGCAGCTCCCTTCGCAAAGGACGCCGCGGACGAGGCTCCACGATCTCGGGTTCCGCAAGGTCGTCTGTCTCTGAAGCGAACGTCCTTGAGGGACGCGAGAACCTCCGCTTTCGAGAAGCACCATCGAAAACCGAATTTCACCGCGCATCGCGGATGATTTGCTCCGCCTCGGGAGGAAGTTCGTAGCCGGCAGCCTTCGCTTTGCGCCACCACTCCGCCGCTTTCTCAACATCCTCGTCCAAACCGCCCAAGCCTTTGAAGTGGACCGATCCAAGAGCGAACATCGCGTCAGGATCGCCGAGTTCGGCGGCCTTGCGCCACCATTCCACCGCCTTTTCCGGATCCTCGTCCAAGCCGCCATTCCCTTCGAAGTACATGACTCCAAGATTGTACATCGCGTCAGGATCGTTCAGTTCGGCAGCTTTGCGCCACCATTGCCCTGCCTTTACCGGGTCCTCATCCAAACCGCCATACCCTCTTCTGTAGGAGGTTCCAAGATTGACCATCGCGTCAGAATCGCCGAGTTCGGCAGCTTTGCGCCACCATTCCACCGCCTTTTCCGGATCCTCGTCCAAACCGCCATACCCTCTTCTGTAGCAGGTTCCAAGATCGTTCATCGCGTCAGCACTGCCGAGTTCGGCAGCTTTGCGCAACCATTCCACCGCCTTTTCCGGGTCCTCTTCCAAACCGCCATTCCCGTCCCTGTAAGAAAATCCAAGAGCGAACATCGCCCGAACATCGCCCAGCTCGGCAGCCTTGAGCCACCATTCCACCGCCTTTTCCGGGTCCTCTTCCAAACCGCCAATACCTTCGAGGTGGACGAGTCCCAGATTGACCATCGCGCCTGCTTTCCCAAGGTCGGCGGCTTTGCGCCACAACTCAATCGCCTTTTCCGGGTCCTCTTCCAAACCGCCGATGCCTAAGACATACGAAGTCCCGAGAGCGGCCATGGCATCGGCATCGCCGAGTTCGGCGGCCTTGAGCCACCATTCCACTGCCGTTTCCGGATCCTCTTCCAACCCGCCCACTCCTTCGCGGTGGGCCTTTCCAAGCCAGGCCATGGCTGCGGCATCGCCCAGCTCGGCCGCCTGGCGCCACCACCGCACCGCCTCGGCCTTGTCCGGCTCGGTCCCCAGCCCTTCATGGAGGCAGATGCCCAACCCGGCCATCCCATAGGGATCTCCCGCCTCGGCCGCCTTTTCGAGGTCGAGAACCGCTTCCCTCAGTTGATCCGGCGCCGGTTGGGCACTTCGGGAGTCGCGTGCAAGAGTGAGAACGCGCCACCCTCTTTCGGCGAGTTCGGACGGCTCACTTCCTCCCGCATCGCGATCCGAATTGCCGGCAGCCTCCGGGGCTCGATCGGGCCTGCCGGATCCTTCGGAAGACGTCTGCGAAACAAGGGCCAGAACGGCAAACCCGGCCAGGACGAACCGCGCCGCCAAGGAGGCGAGGAGCTTGACGCGACCGCGGAACCGTGCCTCGGAATCACCGGCATGATTGGACGGGATCTCGTTTTTCATCATTTCATCATTTCATCATTTCATCATTTCATCATTTCATCATTTCATCATTTCATCATTTCATCATTTCATCATTTCAGCGTTTCAGCGTTTCAGCGTTTCAGCGTTTCATCATTTCAGCGTTTCAGCGCTTGTCGCTCCGGGCCCCTTCGGGCCTGTCAGGGAGGAATGGTGTCGGTCGAATAGCGATCTTGCCGCGACGGCACGCACGCCGCGAAAACAGAGCGGGGCGACCGCTAGGGTTCCCCCGCCGGAGGTTCGGTGGCCTTCAGCATCGCCGGGCGGATGACGGCGGCGTAGTAGTGCCACTCCGTGCCGGGTCCGCAACGCACCCACTCGCTCGCGGCTCGGGCCGCCTGGGAATTGGGGAGGTTCCGCCACGCATCGGACATGTCGGGGTCGGGGGTGCCCAGGTCGGGGCGGGCGACGATCCGCAGCAGCTCCTCGCGGTCGGACGCGAGCCGCACCGCGTCGCGGCCGTCGCCGAGGTAACGGAAGTCGTCGACCGCGAAGGGCACGAAAACCGATCCGTCCGCGCTCTCGATGGAGAGGATGAAGCTCCGGTAGACGGCGGTCCCCCGCATTTTCACGAGGATGACGTCCCCGGCGGCGACTCTCAGGTCGCGACTGCTTCCGAAGACGTATTTCGAGAGGTTGTAGGCGGTATTGCGCACGTTCACCCGGTTGCCGTTGTGCTCGATCTGGATTGCTAGGAAATTTCTTTCTCATCCACCCGGCTCCCTTATTGCCGAAGGCCCGGGGTCGGAGGGGGTTCGGGGGAGGTAGGGGGCGTTTGCGGCCATCGGGGGCAAGAATCGCCCGAATCAGGCCCGCGAGTCAACGATTTTCTGGCGAATTTCGCGGATTCGTCGGAAAAGCGCCCGAAAATCTTGCTCTCTGGGCACGGGTAGCCGCTCCCGCTTGATTCAGGCTTCGAAACCAAGCGGGTTACAGAGTTGGTTGTGGCGCACCAGGAGCGCTCAGTTCACTCCGGAGAGCGCCCACTCCTCCTCAGGAAACGGATCGGGGGCGTCCAAGACGAGGCGGCGTCCGTCGCCGAGATCGAGTTCGGGTGCGACCCAGGCGGGATCCGACTCGGTCCACCGATCCGGTCCGTACTCCTCGAAGTCGTCGCGCCAGATCGCGTGGGGCGGCGCTTCGATCGGCTCCATCGTGTCGATGTCGGAGGGCGGAAGAGGGGGTTGCGGCGAGGAAATTCAACCGGGTGAACTCACCCGCAAGGCCGTCGTTGCGGCAGAACTGACGGACGGCGACGCCGACGTGGTGGCGAAGGGGACCGTGGGGATCGGGGGAGACAGCGCGTCGGCGAGCGAGGAGGCGGCTGGATGGGCGTGGAGGCGGAGGCTTTGGAGGATGGCGAGGGGGGGGAGCGGAGGAGACGGGACGCGGTCGACGGTCGCGGAGGCTCCGCCAACGACCTGAGGGTCGGGACTACTTTCGGCGGTCGATGCGGGCAAGGTAGTCGAGCGCTTTAGCGCGCTGCGGTAGCCGGGCGTCGGTCGCGGAGTCTCCGCCAACGACCTGAAGGTCGGGACTACTTTCGGCGGTCGATGCGGGCAAGGTAGTCCAGCGCTTTAGCGCGTTGCGGTAGCCGGGCGTGGGTCGCGGAGTCTCCGCCAACG
>SLGN01000155.1 GCA_007123695.1 Verrucomicrobiales bacterium | reverse complement strand
TCTTGAAACCTTTCTTGAATGGACGGCATCACTTGCTGCTCAAAATTCTGCATAGCAGGAGCTAAATACTGGGACTCAAACTGCCTTTGACTTTCTTCTGTTCCGAGTCCTGCCATCTGGTTTCCCAGCACTTGTTGGATCAGGGGCATGTTCTGTTCCAGAAGGGCGTTTATCCTTTGCTGCTCCTGCTCTGTGTACTTCGGAGCCATCCCCTCGACACTGCTTCCCCCCATCATCGTCTTTCCCATCGTTTTCTTCCTCCTTGCGTTCGCCCGTATATTCCATAAGAACGCTTTTTGATCTTTTAAAGCCGTATTTTTCCGAATGTTTTGGATATTTTGTTACCCAATAAACATTGTTCAGCTCACATATGTCTTTAATTTCTCTGCATTTTTTCTCAAGGAGCTGAACAGCTTTTCCTTGACCCCAGTAATCTTTGTCCATGGAAAATGTCTGAATAATAAGGTCGTTTGATAATACAGATACTGTACACCACAAAACACCACAAGGCATATGCTGCTCGTTGCTAATAAGATAGAGCATATTAACAGGGTTAAGCCTAGGGCCATCCCTTCCGTGAATAAGACAAGTTGACTCGTGATATTTGTAAAATTTTTCGACATCATAATCTCGGTCTTTAATCTGCTCTATTAAATACTTAGGCACATGATTAGGATCAAAAATCCTGATAAATTTTAATTTATCAAATTTATCGTCACTAGTCGAATTGTTTCCCTTGTTAGTCGAATTCTTTTCCAATGTATTTGACATAACCTATTAACCTTCCGCTTGTAGGCAACGCTATCGGCTGCGATGGTACACCGCTGCCACATTCCATAATGACTCCGTCAAAACTGTTGGGCGCGCAATTGACCGTTGCATACGTATAGCCGCTGCTCAAATTTATATTGTGTATCTGTACAACTCCAACAAAAGGCGTAAATTCGGTGTTGGCTACACTATAGGGCAAATTAACACTTAGATTGCCCGTTCCCGAATGTGCCGTCCATGCGATATCAAACCATACTTGAGATTCAAGACCTTGCCTGACGTGATACATCTCACGATTCCCATAGGTGCCGACACCTGCTGATGTCGACCCGGATATCAATGGTATCGTATCCTGTTGGTTTGATGAGGTGAAAAACACATGCTCATGGTCACCATTTATATTGTCGACCAAGTCTTCGTACATGTTTTGCAAAGAGTTGATCATCTCTTTCCATTGCTTCTTTTGATAATCGGGGTCGAGGTCGGGAAAATTTTCAATGTCTTTTGGAAAGTTAATATTAGATGGTAGCGTCATATTTGTCTTGATCCCACTTGTTTAAACCAAGGCCTGAAGGCACGGAAGGCCAGGCTATCCGATGCCGAAGCATTACGTATTCTGATTCTATGCTGATAGCCGATACCCCCTGCATAAGCTCTTTTCCATATAGACCGTTTTATCAGCTTATTTCTAAACACTTTACCGCTAGTTATGTATGGCGACAAGGCCGATCCGTCATAATTACTTAGCCTGAAGGTGTTTTGCAGGTCGTCGGCACCGTAGAAAACAATTTCAAAAGGAGTATCGTTAATTTCTGATCCGTCAACATCATAGATATAAATATCCTCACCGCTATTCAAACCATGGTCAGGAGCAAAGATCTGTACCAATGTCTGTACCGTCCCCCCAGAAGTATATGCCGAAAATGATGTGCTGTCTATGTCATTACCATTAAGATCTTGAAGCTCAAAGGTGGTTGGTGTTTTATTGGCGGCAAGAAAATACTGGTTGTTAAGTTCTGTCATGCCTCCAATATCTTTTAAGAATATCTGGTCGCCGTCAATAAAGCTGGCATTGCTGTCAGTTTCGACGACTGCTGGATCTGACTGTGTGATTCCGGTTATGTTGATCTCTTCAGGAAGGCCTACATTAACTATATCGGCAATAAACTTAAGGTCGGGTAGGCAGTCGACAAATTGTTGTTTGTATGGGTATTCCTCATCGTTTTTGTAAAATGAGACTTCAAATATCGTTGAAGGCTCAGAATCGACGTAGAAATCAAGGTATCCTAATTGAGAGGCTGTTCCCTGTTCTTTTGTGAAGTTCCATGAAGAGCTGTGAACCTCAAAGTTAATCGCAAGACCATCATCATTTTCACCGGATTCCAAAACATGAATCTCACCATTTCTATTTCCTCCGACAAAAATATCTTGTTCGCCAGAATAAAAATAGTCTCTGATAGTATTCTCACCAACATCTTGCAAGTTAAAGTCCATATCCGGTGCGACGAAATCCGATAATAGGGTGTCTTGAGTGACATTTCCATAACCTAAAACATTCATTGAAATATTATAGATCGACCATGAATTGGTACTCTCATCAAAGATCAATGCATTATTAACTTCATCGGCTATTTCCGAGTTTTGATCGGAATATAAAAACCATGATCTGTTGACGGCATAGCTTCTGGCTCCGTATATACGATCGAAAATATCTGAATTAACTCGGCTTGTTACAAAATCTTCTATTTTGTGATCTATACGCTGGGATTCTGTGGCGCTATTGATTGTGATTCCACGAACGCCAATAGAAGTTATATGGCTGTCATATCCGACAGTGGCAAATCTTCCTTGCGTCGATCTGTAATCATTTACCTTATCCCAAACAAAAGGTAATGCTGGGTTTGCATTGGGCCTAATGGTCCAGACCGAATTAGTCATAAAAACTAAAATTATGTTTTGTAATCGACGTGCTGAGACGATTATATCACCTGTGGCAGCATCGACAAATCCGCCTCTGCCGGGCGTTGCGTCATCCCATACATCAGCAGCTTCTGGGTCTGCTTGAGGTTGGCACCACCTTGCTCTTTGGGGATATTCGTTACCGTCTTCAAGAGTATAAAGAAGAAGAAGCCTTCCTCGAATGGCAAACAGCATTTTTGCGCCCTGCAAGACATTAGCTCCGCTATTAAATGTCGGCACAAACCTGTTTGTTGTGTTTCCGCCATCCCAGTATTGAAGGCCGTCAGTCCCAGCACCGGTATCAGCTCTTAATCCATTAGTAAAATAGAGCCTGTTTTGTATTGATCCTGAGAAATTGTAATTGTCGGCCCAGACAAAGTCTGAGTCATCGGATGTGAAAATATCGCTTGAATCTAGCGGTCTGAAGACTTCGTTTGTCGAATCATATGTAGCTGCACGTGTTTTATTAAATATTATTAATTCACGGGCACCAGAATCATCAATCCTTCTGAATATACCCATAATTCTGCTATCATTTAATGCAGATACAAATCCACCGGTTGTATATGCCGAAAAATTAGCGCTATCCGTGCCATCTAGTTCGAATGTGTCAGAACCCGTAACTGTTATCGTATATTCATTTCTATTAAGCTCTGTCGTGCCCCCGACAGCATAAAAAATGGCGACATCGCCAGTTGAGAAGGCGTGAGATCCATCGGTCTGAATAGCGACGGGATCATTGCCGGTCAACGTTATATCGTCAATGCTGATCTGGTCTTGAGCAAACTTGCCCAGCATTTGAAAGCCCTTGCGCTTTTCAAGGCGTCCATGGTGGATATGTCCGTTAATGATGTCGGTAAAGGCATCATCTGGACTCATCCATGGATCAAGATCAACATCAAGACCCGACTGAAATGGTGCTATCAATAGTGGTTGATATCCCATTAAGCTGTTCCTACTACCATAAGGTGAACACCGCCTGTATTATTAGGACTGATAAATCCACCTTGTGGCGTTCTTATGTTTAGGCTAAAACCTGATGGTCCTACATTATAAACTCTAATCGTTCCACTTTTAGGTGTGGCCATTACGGAATAGATACCCGGCATCGGCGTTGAGAATGTCACAGAAACATTCGTTCCTTGATTTGGATCACTCCCACTTGTTGAAATACCAGTTAATGGCGTATCAAATTCTTCAGTTCCACCTTGTTTTATAAAAGCATCACTGTTGCCAACAACACCATACGAATAGTTGGCCCAGCGAATGATCATGAAATCATTGCCATTGAATGAAACAGAGTTAAAGACAGCACCGGTCGCTGACCCAAGATTTCCATCTTTTGTTATCTGAACAAAATTACCTTGAGTGTCTCTAAAGAAAAGCTCAGGATGGGCGCCATCATCTCTTACATAAACAGTTCCTGTGTCTTCAATCTCTGGAGGATTTAAAGAAGCTCCTCCTACAGTTGAACGGTCTATTAAGTTAACGCCCCATTGCCTAAGTTTGTTTTCAGATGCATTTTCGCTGGCCTGTTCGATAGCGTCCCAAAATGGCCGGAAGACATTTTGGCCCATGTTTCTTATTTTTTCATCGTTGGATGGTCTGCTTGGGTCCCAAGTCATTTTTAAAACCTCGGTGATACTCGTTCATTTAATAAATTCTGATGTGTTCTTCTCATGGAAAGATTAAGCTGCCTCTTGTACACGCTTGAGACGGCCTGTACAGCATCCCATTCGGCATTAGCTGTATGTATCCTGATTGCGGTTCCGTACACTATCATAGGCCCCCACTCAGCTAGTGGCGGTCTGTCTGTTGCGTTGACTAGCGGCTCTACAGCCGCATAGGCTGAACATTCAAACCTGTAGGCTTGGTCCGGTATAGGAAAAAATGTGAAAGTCTCGTTAAAATAAAGAACCTGGATTGGACGGCCGGCTTTATAGTGGATATAAGTGAAATATATCTTCCTTCCATTTTGCGGAGCAGAAAAAAAGGTGACATTGATATCTCCTGTTAGATAGTCAACAGTGCCGGTCCCTCCGTTGTCTCCAGATAAAACGGTTGTTCCGTTATCTGTAAATGTTTCAGCATCATCTGTCACAATGACAGAACCGGGAATCAATGGGAATGACCCAGCTGTAAAAGCAAAGGTCTGTTGAACGCCATCACCAATGGATGTCTTTCTAGAAACATTCTGGTGGGAATTTTCTAGAAACCAGGCCGGCGATTGATACCAATCAATAGGCAGCTTATCGATAAATCCGGGCGTCGTTGGATTGGTGAAAGGGTCTGGCAGAGCATAATCTTGCTGGTTGGCTTGTGTGATGATCTCCATCTTATGAAGCTGCTTGTCCAGCTTGAGCTCGGCAGGAAGAGTCAACGTATAGAATTCGTTGATCTTCTTATCAAGCTCAGAAGTTGAGATATCATCAGATGTCAGCCTGCCCGTCAGTTGACGGGTCTCTGCTCTTATGTCTGCCAATGTCCACATCTAAAATACGACTCTCATTGAGAAACGGGGCGTATACCCTGTTTGTTCTTTTTTCATACTTCCCTGTCCATCAGGGAGCCATTTATAGATCGGCGTACCCCGAGATTCAACCCAGTTGGCGACATGCCGGGGAATTTCATATTTTTGCCCATGGAAAAAGATGAATTGTTGATGGTTGACAGCTCCTCCGTAGATGAACTGCTCAACGACGCCGGGCTGCTCTAAGTTGTAAAACTCATACTTAACGATCTCTCGAAGGTACTTCTCTTCAGCTTCTGATTCCGGCTGCTTGCCGCAAATGGGCAGCTTGTCATATTTGCTATCTTTTTTCTTTGTTGCTGGCATATTTACTCCTTAAGTGAAATGGAGAGGGCGCGGTGGCCCTCTCAATTATGTTACGTGATTACCGCCGCGAACAACCATTACCATGTCATCGCCGTCGTCTCCGACAACACCGGTCCCGATAGTAATGCCTTCAATAGCCCTGTTGACAACAGCGATTGCTTCGCCATCGGCATTGGTGACTCTAGTGACATAACCACCAGATACCCAAGATGAAAAAGCTGCGGTATTCGTGGTTGTTGTAATTGTTGTGTCGGTAACGGATGCAATCTCATATTCTCCGTTCAAAGTATCTCCACTCTGGTCATCGGCCAGGGCTGTTACTTTGATAGTATCTCCGACTTCAAAACCGAAGATGGTTGTATCGTCGACAGTAATAACACCTGGATTAGCATTGGTGAATCCTGAGATATATGCGCCAATGCGAGTGTTTTCTTCTAGCAATGTAATGCCGTCACTGGCGATAGGTAGACCTGAGCTGACATTTACAGCAGTATCGGCATCCATGGCGCTATTCCAATAATAAACATCGCCACCGTCTTTTGTGGTGATTTGCACCTCGTCGACTTTGAATCCCACGCTTTGGTTGCGTGCGGCT
>SLGN01000097.1 GCA_007123695.1 Verrucomicrobiales bacterium | reverse complement strand
GGCCGGACGCCGACGCACTGATGACCCCCGCGATGAAGCGGCTCGTCGCCCGCAGGAAGCTCGGCTCGCACCCCGACGTCTATGGACGCATGAGTTGGGACCGCCCCGCCCCGACGATCAAGCGCGAGTGCGCCCACATCGGCAACGGGCGTTACGCGCACCCCGCCGAGGACCGCCTCTGCTCCGTCCGCGAGATGGCGATCCTGCAAGGCTTCCCCAACGACTTCCGCTTCGAGGGCTCGGCGCTGTCGAACCGCTATCGACACATCGGCGACGCGGTGCCTCCCTTGGTCTCCTACCAGCTCGCCCACGTCTGCGAATGGATGCTGACGGGGAAAAGCAAGACCCCGCACGACGCCATCCTCCCCGGAACCCATCTGCGCCCCTCCGACATCGAAGAAACCTTGGAACCCAGCCTGCTCCAATATGCCTGAGTTGGTCCTCCGCCTTTCCCCGTCGGAACAGCGCCGCGTCTCTGAGCTGGTCGCCGCGCTCCGCACCGCTGTCGAGGTGCGCGTCGCGGAAAGCTCCCCGCTAATGAGCGCCGAGTTCGTCGAGGAGTTCCAATCGAGGCTCCTCGCGCAGCACGTCTTCCTCGGCAACCCCTTGTTCCAGGAAAGCTTCGACACCGCCTTCATCGCCTCGGCGGAGATCGCCGGTTTCAGCGTCTCCAAGGCGCCGGACGGCCAGCGCTTCTGGGACGTCGAGATCGACGGCAGGAAGATTAGCCTGAAATCGAGCCGCGCCAAGTCGCTGAGGAAGGACACCCTCCACATCAGCAAGCTCACCGAGGCGGCTTGGATCCAAGACTGCCGGACCCCGGCGAAGCGACGGCAGTTTACCTGCAAGCTTTTCGAGATCTTCTGCGAGGAGGTCGATGAAATCATCCAGCTCCGCTATTTCGCAGCGACAGGCAATTACGAAATGGTCGGCATCCCCGTCGCCCTCTTCGCCCCGATCCTCGAGCTGCCTTCCTCGGAGTTTCGTGCAGATGGTCCCACCATCAACATCCCGGTCGGCCAGATTCCCCCGGACTTCACCCTCAAGCTCGACCGCTCGGACGCGAAGATCACGATCGCGAACGTCTTGAAGTCGAGATGCCTCGTCCACGGGAGCTGGACGCTGCGAACGTAGGCGCTTCATGATCGATCGCCTAGTCTCTGCGACTCACGGAATCCGCTTAAATAGTAAACGAAACGGTCGGAAGCGAAGATTCGATCCAGAGGTGGTTCCTTTCTGAATCTTTACAAAACAATTAACTTGCCTTGTTTAAAATATTGATTAAAAGCTTCATCACTGGATGCGCCCCGGCAAGAAACCGCGAAACGCATAGGTTAGATGCCTTCGACGCGCCTTATGAAGATCTCACGTCTTTCAACTCCGCCGCCCGGCCATCAAGTCAAAGAGTCCAAATCGTCGGGCGTGCTTCCATTTTCCTCCTCGGCTTCCTGCGGATCTTCATCGGAACCGGAAGGCTCCACCGCCTTGGTGGCGTTCTGATCGAGGTGTAGCGAAGTGCGCCAGCTGTGGAAGGCGATGCGGTCGTGCCACCGCAGTCGGTCGATCAATGCGAGAGTCCCGCGCGGATCGATCCCGGCCCGGCTGGCTTCCTCGATGAGCCGGGGTCGGCTCTCGCGGCGCAGATCGGCGAGGGCTTTGGACAGGCTCGCGACCTCGTCCGTCCAGCGAGGACCCGCCGCTCCGGAAAGACCTTGCTTGGCGGTGGTGAGAATCCTGCACGCGAGATCGGATCCGGTTTCAAGCGTCTCGTGCGTCTCGATGCTGGATTCCGGCGGCAGCGGCGGCGGTTTCAGTTTGGAAAGGAGCCGCTCCAGGTGGTCGATCGCGTGGAGCTGGGCGAGGTGAGATTGCGTATTCTGCGAGTCGACGGACGGCGACGGGATGCTGCCGAGAAACTCGCGGGTGCGGTCGAGAGCCTCTCGTAGCACCGTCGATCCGAGCGGTTTCGCAGCGGGGAGCTTGGTGCCCGAAACAAAGGGAATCAGGCGCTCGAAGGCACCTATGGCAATCCCGGCGAGGGCACGCTTGGAAGCCTCCAGCGCCACCGAGGGCGTCCGCAGCACGGTGCGGTCGAGATGCCGGGTGAGATGTGGCCCGCGGTCGGGCAGGAGCTTTTCGATGAAGGCGGCGAAGCGGTCCACGAAAGGAAGGAAGAGGAGCACGCCGAGGGAAATGAAGACGGTGTGGAAGGCGGCGAGTCCGAGAGCACCGCCTTCGAGCCCGAGCCGCTCCTGCGCGACTTCGATGACCTTGAGCAGCAGAGGCAGCAGCACGACGGCGACAAGGCCGGTGGCGAGATTGAAGAGAACGTGCGCGAGAGCGGTGCGCTTGGCCGGCACCGTGCCTCCGATCGCGGCGATGATTCCGGTGACGGTCGTGCCGATGGCCGCTCCGACGACGAGGGAGGCGGCCTGTTCGAAATGGATGGCGCCGGTGTGAAGCGCGGTCAGGGCGGTGGCCACGGCGGCGCTGGACGACTGCATCGCCACGGTGAGGAAGATCCCGGCGAGCATCGCGGCGAGATGGGCGAGGAATCCGCCCTGGGGGATCCGCCCCGGATCGACCAAGTCCGTGAGCCCCCGCATCCCCTCCTGCAGAAGGTCGATTCCCATGAAGATCAAACCGAAGCCCGCGAGCGCCGTGCCGAAGGCCCGGGTTCGCCCCTCGGCAAGGAGATGCAGAAAGGCGCCGATGCCCACGAGCGGCATCGCGTAGAGTCCAATACTGAACTTGAGTCCGAGCCCGGCCACGAGCCAGCCCGTCGCGGTCGTTCCGAGGCTGGCGCCGAAGATCACTCCGATGGCCTGGGGGAAGCTCAGAATCCCGGCGCTGACAAAACCGATCACCGTCACGGTGGTGGCGCTGGACGACTGCAGCAGCGAAGTGGCCAGCGCGCCGGAAACGAAGGCCTTCGCCGGTGTCCCCGTGAACCGGAGCAGGGCGAGGCGCAGGGACTGGCCTGCGTAGGCCTTGACCCCCTCGGTGAGCAGAGCCATCCCGAGGAGAAAAAGGCCAATCCCTCCAGCGAGGGGGAAGAAAGCGGCGACTCCGCCCGCAGCTCCAGCCTCGGCGCCCGCTGCGGGGCCGGAGCTGCGGGCGGAGTCCGCCTCGTCGGCTTCCTGCGGAGGCGGGGCCTCGCTGGCCGCGTCGCCTGCTCCGACGTCTGCGGCTGCCTGCCCCGGGCTGCCGACACGGGCTTCCTCCGACGAAGCCGCCGGAGGTGCCGCATCGTCCCCGAGTTCGGCGTCGAAGCCGATGGCCTGGCCCGGCAGGAGTCGGTCGCATTCGATCGAGAAGGCCGGGTTGTCGCCGCCCGCTTTGATTTCGAACGCGGCCTCCGCCCCGGGGGCAAGGCCCTTGAGCGACGCCTCCGCCCGCACCCCGTCGATGGCCGGATGCGCGTCGTAGTAGATCGGCGCGACGCCCTCGTTGCGGATTCGCACGATGGACCGCCCCGGACCGCTCTCGAAGGCGACAACGCGGAAGCGGTAGCCGCTGGCGATGCCGGCCTCGCGGATGCGCTCCATGGACTGGTGGTTCGGCTGGTCGTCCCCGATCACATAGCTCAAGCCGAAGCGGCGCGCCGCCGACTCGAAGGACTCGCCATGGGGCCCGTCGGGAGCGAGCGCCTCCTTCTGGTCGTGATCGGTGTAGTAGCTGAACTCGCCGCCCGCCGGGGCTCGCAGGGACCGGTCGAGGCCCACCTTTTCCCAGTCGCGCTGGTTCCACTTGCCATGGTCCTTGTTCAGCAGCGAATCGTCGAAGACTCCGAAAGCCAGGTCGAGCAGCGACGGATTCTCCTCGAAGGGCCCCGCTTTCGGCTTGGCCGCATCGACCGAAATGGAAAAGGGCGTGCTGCGGCAGACCGAGGCGAGGTGGCGCAAAAACCGGCCTTGGTAGGCCTTGTCGGGAAAGGTCTTGCCCAGCTCGAAGGGACCGTCGTAGATGTGGTACTCCGCCCAGATACCGAAGCCGACCTGGACGAAGGCGAGCCGCGGATCCTCGTCGTAGCGCTCGGCGAAGGCAGTGTGGAAATCCATCACGAAGGACTGGAGGGCGGGGTGCGACCAGTCGGGAAAAGGGGTGTCCTTGCCCTCGCTCTTCGCCACCGTCTCCTCGTAGTCCGGCAGGGCGCGCAGATGGGCCGGCACCTGCGAGGGCTTGCCCGGATAGACGAGATAGAAGCGCAGGATGGCCTGGTGCCCGCGCTCGGCGATCGCGTCGAGCTTCTTCTCGAGGAAGTCCCAGTTCAAGCCGCCGTCTTCCTCGACGAGTTCGGCATAGCCCACGTAGGAGTACTCCAGTTGGACCGCGTCGGTGCGACGGTGTTCGTTGGTGTCCCATAGCACGATGCCCGCAAAAGGCTGGACCGAATCCACCCTGCTGCGAAGGGCAACCGGCTCGAGTGGCCGCGCGGAGGAATCTTGCGAGAGGACAGATAGCGAGGGCAACCCGCCGAGGAAGAGTGCGGCCAGGGCGCCGCGGATGAAGAGGGGGGTCATGGAACTGCGACGGGCGGTTGGCTGTGGCGGGCTACAGGAAAAGAAGACGGTGTGACAAGAGTCTTTGCCAAGTTGCCTTCGATGCAAGAAACTTGTTGGCGGTGCCGTCGGAGCGAAGCCGTTTCTTGCAAGTCCGCCCGCCCGCCCTGCGTATCCTTTGCGGAGTCCGTGCAGAACAGGAATGCGAAAGAAGAAGATGAACTCGAAACCGTTACGCTGCGAGTGGGCAAGGGCCGTTTTTCTGCTGCTCCCTTTCGTGCCTGTCTTCGTGGGTGGGTCGGATTGGCGCATCGAGGACCAATCGCCCGCGCAGAATCCGAACGCACCCCTCGTGCACGAACGCAAGCTCGTCGCCCGGCCTGGCATGGCTTCCCCCAAGAAGATCGAACTAGTATGGTTCCACGCCGACCGCCACACCCTGCGGGTCATCGACAACGGCGGGGAGGCGCGGCCGCGCTACAGCGGGCTCGCCGCCGCACTCCGCGCCCATGGTTGCGTGGCGGGCTGCAACGGAGGCTTTTTCCACGAAAACCGCGAGCCCTCGGGGCTCATGATCGCCTCCGACGAAGCTTCCGGACGCTTTGGCCAGGGCGCCCTTCTCTCCGGCGTGATCCTGAGCAGCGCCCGGGGCAATCCCTACCTGCTCCGGCGGGCCGAATACGATGCCGAAAAATACCGTCCCACCGACCTCGTGCAATCCGGCCCCTTCCTCGTCGATGGAGGAACCACCGTACGCGGCCTTTCCGCCGAAAAGCCAGCCCGGCGGACATTTGTGCTGCATGACGGCGACCGTTGGTTTGCCCTCGGGCTCAGCGACGTCCTCACCTTGGCAGAACTAGGCGAAATCCTCGCCCGTCCTGAATTCTCCCCGGCGCGGCCGGTGCGGCGCGCCCTCAATCTAGACGGCGGCACCTCCTCCGGTCTCTACTACGACGGAGGCGGCCAGTCTTCCTTGTCGGTCGAACCCTTCAAGACAGTAAGGAACTTCCTAGGAATCGTGCCAAGGCGGTGACGCTCAACTCGCACGAGCTCCATTGATAAGCCATAGTTTCGATTCCAGGAATTCCTAATGATTCCATGGATTCGTTCTCGGAAAGAAACAAAAGGCCCGATTCGGATTTTAAGAATTAGCCTGGTTTTCATTTATCGCAGATTGCGGACCGGAATCAAAGGAACGGGCCCGCCAAAACCATGCTGATTTCACGAAAAGCCGTTTGCGTAATTCATGCAAATCAAGGTAACTTGCAAGGCACTTAAAACCTATTGACCTGCCATGAACCCACACCGCATTCTCGTCGCGCCCGGAGCAGGGCGGGCCTACTACCACTGCATCTCGCGCGTCGTCGACCGGCGCATCGTCTTCCATGCCTCGGAGAAGGAGGTCTTCCGGTCGATCCTCCGGAAGCTGGAGCGCTTCCTCGGGGTCAGGGTGGTGACCTACTGCCTGATGGGCAACCACTTCCATCTCCTGCTGGAGGTGCCGGACAAGGAGGCGATGCCGAGGCTGGATGCGGAACAGTTGCTGGAGCTGCTGCCGCTTCTCTACGACGACATCGTGGTGGAGCAGGTGGCGAGGGAGATGGAGGCGGCGCGGAGCTCGGGAAATCCGGGCTGGGAACGGCGGATTCTGGATCGCTACG
>SLGN01000183.1 GCA_007123695.1 Verrucomicrobiales bacterium | reverse complement strand
TTGGCGTTGACCTTCTTGAGCTCGTCGCGGGTCTTCGAAAGTTCCTTTCCGAGCCGTTCTTTTTCGGCCGCGACATCGACGAGGCCCTCGAGCGGCAGGTAGATCCGGCCGACCGCAGTGGGTGCGGCGGGCACTCCCTTGCCGGGCAGGTATTCCCGTTCGACGACCACCGTGGCGGCGCCTGCGAGCCTCCGGAAAACCTCCGCTTCGGGGAAATCGCCGCCCTCGGGATCGACCACGTAGGTGACATTTCGATTTGCGCCGAGACCGTATTCCGCCTTGAGGTTGCGGGCGCGGCCTACCGCTTCGTAGACGGCGGCGACGCGTTCGCGGGCCTTCGCCACGAGCGCTGGGTCCGCACCCGCGAGAACGGGCTCGCACGGGAGGCGCGTCAGCATGAGGAAGCCTGGCCCATCCGCACCGCCGTAGCCGATCTTTTCCCAAAGTTCCTCGGTGAGGTGGGGCATGAAGGGATGGAGCAGGAGGAGGAAGCGCTGAAGGACGAGGTCCATCGTCGCGAGGGTGGAAGCGCGAGCGGCGGGATCGGCATCGTCGAGGAAGTCGCCCTTGATGGACTCCAGATACCAGTCGCAGTAGTGGCTCCACCAGAAGTCGTAGAGGAGCTGCGCGATCTCGTTGAAGCGGTAGTCCTCGTAGGCGGCTTGGAGATCCGCGGCAAGCTGGTCGAGCCGGGCAAGGATGTCGATCGAGTAGATCGAAAGGGCGGAAAAGTCCAGCGGGCCTCCCGCCACCGGGGCATCCTGCATCTGCCGGTAGCGCACCGCGTTCCAGATCTTGTTGGCGAAGTTGCGGCCCTCTACGATTTGCTCTTCGTCGAACTTCACGTCGGTTCCGGTCGGCGCGATGCGCATGAGCCCGAAGCGCAGGGCGTCGGCCCCGTATTCGGCCATCAGGTCGAGCGGGTCGGGCGAGTTGCCGAGCTGCTTCGACATCTTCCGTCCCTTCTTGTCCCGGATGATGCTCGTGAAGAAGACGTTTTGAAACGGAGCCTCTCCCTGCCAGCGGTAGCCGGCCATGATCATGCGAGCGACCCAGAAGAAGAGGATGTCGGGACCGGTGACGAGGTCGGTCGTGGGATAGAACTTCCTCAGGGTGTCCGACGGCTCCGCATCGCTGCCGACCATCGTGGCGAAGGGCCAAAGCCAGCTCGAGAACCATGTGTCGAGGACGTCTTCGTCGCGAACCCAGTTCTCGGCATCCGCGGGCGGTTCGATGCCGACGTGGAGGTCCTCGCCCGCGGTGGCGGCGTCGAGGCTTTCCCGGGCGCGGAGTTCTTCGGCCTTTTCCTTCCGATACCAGACGGGGATCTGATGCCCCCACCAGAGCTGGCGGCTGATGCACCAGTCCTGGATGCCCTCCATCCAGTGCGCGAAGGTCTTCTTCCAGCGTTCCGGGCGGAAATGGATGCGATCGCTGGCGACGGCTTCGGCGGCCTCCGACACGCACGGGTATTTCAGGAACCACTGCATCGAGATGCGCGGCTCGATGGGAACGTCGGCGCGTTCGCTGTAGCCCACGTTGTTCTCGTAGTCCTCCACCTTCACGAGCTGCCCCATCGCCTCGAGCTTCTCGGCCGCCTTGACGCGGGCCTCGAAGCGGTCCATGCCATCGAACTCCGGACCCGCGAGGGCGTTCAGGGTGCCGTCCGGATGGAAGACGTCGAGGATGGGAAGGCCATGCTGCTGGCCGATTTCGAAGTCGGCCTTGTCGTGCGCGGGTGTCACCTTGAGGACTCCGGTGCCGAATTCGGGATCGATGTGGTCCGACGCGACGACGGGGATCTCGGCCTCGGGGAAGGGGCGCAGGACCGACTTGCCGATGAGGTCGGCGTAGCGGGGATCCTTCGGATGGACCGCGACGGCGGTGTCGCCCATCAAGGTCTCGGGCCGCGTCGTGGCGATTTCGACCCATCGGTCGGACCCGTCTCCGGCATCGCCGTCCACCACGCGATAACGTATCGTGTAGAGCTTGGACTTCTGCGGCTTCATCACTACCTCCTCGTCGCTGAGAGCGGTGAGGGACTTGGGGCACCAGTTCACCATTCGCTTGCCCCGGTAGACGAGGCCTTCCTCGAAGAGATCGACGAAGACCTTGGAGACCCAGCTGCTGTATTCCGCATCCATTGTGAAGCGCTCGCGCTCCCAGTCGCAGGAGCAGCCGAGGCGCTTGAGCTGCTGGATGATGATGCCGCCGTGCTCTTCCTTCCACTCCCAGACCTTCCCGAGAAATGCCTCGCGTCCGAGGTCGCGGCGCGACTTCCCTTCGTCCTTGCGCAGCTTTTGCTCCACCTTCGACTGAGTCGCGATGCCGGCATGGTCGGTGCCAGGGAGCCAGAGGACGTCCTTGCCCTCCATGCGCGCCCGGCGGGCGAGGATGTCCTGGATCGTGTTGTTGAGAACGTGGCCGAGATGGAGGATGCCCGTGACGTTCGGCGGCGGGATGACGATGGAGTAAGCCGGTCCGGTGCCGTGCTCGTCGCCGCGAAAGCAGCCCGCCTCGGTCCAGCGGGAGTACCACTGAACCTCGACTTCGCCGGGTTGGTAACCTTTGGAAATTTCCTGCGCCATGATGGAGTCGCTCGTTCGGAACCTCCGACCGGGCGGAGGGGCGGAAACGATGGGTGCGACATCCCCATTTGTAAACTGCAAACCGGAATCCCCGTTTCCCGATTGCGTTCGTTTCAGGAATGCTTATCATCTCTCGAAGTTCGCCTCAACCACGTCCCCCTTGGCCCACCTACATGACGCGCATCCCCGCGACCCCTAGGACCGCCCCGTGCTTCCGGGCTCTTCCCGTCTTGCTCGCGGTCTTTTTGCCCGTCTTCGGCGCTGCGAAGGACTGGGACGTCTACACCCTTAAGGGGCGGCAGTACGTCTCGGACGAGAACGTGGTCAAATTCTACGGCTTCGAGCGATTTTCCAAAGAGGGGGACAACCGCCTCTTCCGCCACGAAACCCTGACAATGACGTGGCGCATCGGTTCTGAGTCGATCTACGTCAACAACATCAAGTTCAACCTCAGCTTTCCCATCGAGGAGAACGGGGGGATGGCGATGCTCTCGCTCGTCGATCTCGCGAAGTTGGTCGATCCGGTGGTGCGACCCAGCTACATCCGAAAGCCGATCGTCTTCGACACCGTCGTCATCGATGCCGGCCACGGCGCCCACGACAGCGGCGCCAAGGGTCCCTTCGGACGCGAGAAGGACTACACTCTCGACACCGCCCTGCGCCTCGAGAAGCAGCTTCAGGCCCGGGGCTTCAAGACCGTGATGACGCGGCGGGAAGACGTTTTCCTGACCCTCGGCCAACGCGTGGAAATCGCAAACCGACAGAAAAACGCCATATTCATCAGCATTCACTACAATTCCTCTGGTGCCAAGACTGCCAATGGCATTGAGACCTACGCGCTTGCGCCCCAGGGCACCCGCACCCACGTCGGGGGCAGCCCGTGGAACTCCCCACTGACCGGGAACACCAGCGACGCCGAGAACATCGCGCTCGCAACCGCCGTACACGCGCACGTCATCTCGGACATCCGGGCCATCGACAGAGGGATCAAGCGTGCCCGCTTCAATGTGCTGCGGGGAATCAACAAGCCTGGGATCCTTTTCGAAGGCGGCTTCGTCACCAATCCGGCCGAGGCCAAGCTGATCGACGATCCCGAGCATCGCGAGCGCCTTGCCATTTCCATTGCCGAGGCCGTCGTGCGCTTCAAGAAGGCGGTCGGGAAGAAGTGACGAAGCGGCGGAAGACGAGCCCATCTTCGGAGAACCCGAACGTCAAGGCTCGCCAGTCTCCAACCGTTCCCCGGTTACGGTGCTTCTTGGGACGCAGAACGCAATGATAGAATGCTTGGTCCATACATGAAAGTTTCATCAATTCGAGCAGACGGAAGGATGCTCGCCCAGCAAATTCCACCATTGCCCCGAGAGACTCCGACTGAGGATAATAATCAGGTTGGATTTTATTATTTGAGAAGGTTTCGGTTGCGGGAGGGGCTTGCTTCGGGAGCGGGAGGGGCGATGGTGGGGGTATGCCCGACGCCTTTCTTTTCGACATCGGAAATGTGATCATCACCTTCGACTTCGGGATTTCGGCGCGGAGGCTTGCTGAATTGTCGCGAGCCTCGGCGGAGGAGATCATCGAGCGGGTCGGCCCGCTCACGGTCGGGCTGGAACTCGGGGAGATTCAGCCGAAGGAATTCGTCGCGGAGGCGGCGGAACGCATCGGATACGGGGGCGATGCGGCGACGTTTCGCAGCCTCTTCGCGGACATCTTCGAGCTGAACGAGCCGATGGTGGAGTTCATCGCTTCGCTCAAGGCGGAGGGAGTGCCGCTCCATCTGCTCTCGAACACGAACGCGATCCACGCGCCCTTTTTCGAGGCGAACTACGAGGTGTTCGGTCTCTTCGACGGTCGCGTCTATTCCCACGAGGTCGGCCTGATGAAGCCGGATCCGGCCATCTACGAGCTGGTCACGGAGCGGCTCTCGCTCGACCCTTCGCGCACCCTCTACATCGACGACATGCCGGAAAACTGCGCGGCGGGAGCAGCCGCCGGGTTCCTCGTGGAGCCCTACTCGGCGGACCGGCACGGAGACTTTCTCGAGGCGGTGGCAGGGCGACGCGCCTGAGGGGGCGGTTTTCCGGGCACGTCCGCGACAAGAAGGGGGTCCCTATTTTCGCCGCCGCCGCAGGAGATAGCCGCCGAATCCGAGTCCCAGAAGCAGGAAAGTGCCGGGTTCGGGAACGGCGGTCAGGGTGATGGCTCCGTCGCTGCCCGATCCGTAGCTGATGAAGTAGTCGCCGATCTGGTCGCCCTCGCCGAGTCCGGCGAAGGTTCCGCTGAGATCGCCTGCGTAGGTCGCGATGGTGAAGGTGTTGCCGGTGTTGGGCACGAAAGATCCGGATGTTGCGAGCACGAGGTTCGAGCCCCCGAGGGAGAGGTCGCCGCCGACGACGATGCGGTCGGAGACTCCGTCGAGGTCGTGGACGAGATCGACGAGCCAGAAGCTGCCTTCGGTGGAAAGGTCGCCGCCGAAGGTGAGCGTGCCGATGTCGCCTGCGGCGCCGGCGACGAGGTTCGCCCCCGGACCGAGCGAGGCGGGTCCGCTGATCGTTCCCGTGCCGCCGAGAGTCGCTCCCGCCGCCACGGAGACGGCGCCGGTGCCAGTGCCGCTGCCGGACGTGTTGTTCACGAAGAGCGCCGCGCTCTCGACGTGGGTGCCTCCGCCGTAGGTGTTCGCCCCAGCGAGGACGATGGCGCCGCTGCCGGATCCGCCCACGACGAGACCATGGCCCTCGCCCCCGTCGCCGATGGCGCCCGCGAAGACGGTGTCGGCGGAGCTGTTCTGGACGAGGCGGCGGTCTCCGCCCTCGAGAGTGGCGGGCCCGGTGAAGATGAGACGCTTGGGATTGCCGCTGTCGAGGAAGACGGTGTCGGCGCGGACCACCAGCTCGTTGCCAAGGGTAGTGTCGGTGGACTCGGTCGATCGCATGGCGCTGCCGTCGAGGACGAGACGGCCGGTGCCGAAGGGACCGCTCGTCGGGGCGCCTGCGGGGCCGGCGGTTCCGACGGTGGGGATGGCCTGGGCGACGCGTAGCACGGTGTCGCCGCTGTAGGTGCTTGCCCCATTGGTGACAACCAGAGAACCGCTGCCGTGAAAGGTGATGCCGGCGAGGCCGGCGAGGCGGGCGGTGAGGAAGGTGTTGCCGGTGGAGTTGACGGTGACGAGGCCTTCGCGCGGGCCGAAGTCGAGGGTGCCGGGTCCATTGATACGCGGCGTGCTCCCCGAAACAAAGAGGACGGCACCGCTCTCGACCCCGAGGGTGACGCCGGACGGAATGGTGACCTGCGAGCCGGCTCCCTCGATGAGGAGGGAGTTGACGGAGGAATCAGCGGCAACGGTCACCGACTCAGTCACGCGGGTGTTGTGCCCCGGGACGATGTCGTTGGCGGTGAACTCGTCGATGGGATTGAGCGGACGGAGCCCGGTGTCGGGATGGTAGGTGACGAAGGTGTTGGGAACGGTCGAGGTTTGCCCGAGCCCTCCGGAGACGGGGTCGGCCCGGCCGAGGAGAAAGGGCACGATCTCGGTGTCCTTGTCCGAGGAGTTGATCCCGCCGGCCAGGGCGGCGCTGCCGCCGACGA
>SLGN01000724.1 GCA_007123695.1 Verrucomicrobiales bacterium | reverse complement strand
GACCGAGTTCAACTTTCTCCGCGCCCTCGTCGAGCAGGACCGCATCCCCGCCGATGTCACCGTGCAGGTGCTGGTGCAGGCGCGCGAGCACCTCATCCGACGCACCTTCGAGAGCCTCGCCGGGGTGAAGAAGGCGATCGTGCACCTCTACAACTCGACCTCGCCCCTGCAGCGCCGGGTCACCTTCGGCGACGCCTCGAAGGAGTCGATCAAGAAGATCGCCGTGGACGGGGCGGCCCTGATCCGCGAGCTCGTGCCGAGCGTGCCCGGCACGGAGGTGACGCTGCAGTATTCGCCCGAAAGCTTTTCGGACACCGAGCTGGACTTCTCCCTCGAGGTCTGCAACGCGGTCTCGGAGGTCTGGGGGCCGACGCCGCAGAACAAGATCATCCTCAACCTGCCCGCCACCGTGGAGTGGAGCACGCCGAACGTGCACGCGGACCAGATCGAGTGGTTCTGCCGCCGCATCGACCGGCGCGACTGCACCTTGGTGAGCCTGCACACCCACAACGACCGTGGCACCGGCATCGCCGCGACGGAGCTGGGCCTGCTCGCGGGCGCGGACCGCGTCGAGGGCACGCTCTTCGGCAACGGTGAGCGAACCGGCAACCTCGACATCGTCGTCGTCGCGCTGAACATGAACAGCCACGGCATCGAGACGGGGCTCGATTTCTCCGACCTCGCCTCGATCCGCCGAGTCTACGAGGAGACCACCCGCCTGACCGTGCCGGAGCGGCAGCCCTACGCGGGCGAGCTGGTCTTCACCGCCTTTTCCGGCAGCCACCAGGACGCGATCAAGAAGGGCTTCGACCGTCGCGAGCGCGAGCTGGCGGCGGCGGGCGACGCCACGGTGCCGTGGGGCGTGCCCTACCTCACCATCGATCCGCAGGACATCGGGCGCAGCTACGAGGCCATCATCCGCATCAACAGCCAGAGCGGCAAGGGCGGCGTGGCCTACGTGCTCGACCGCGAGCACGGCTTCGATCTGCCCAAGTCGATGCACCCGCAGGTCGGGAAATACATCTACGACCACGCCGACGCCCTCGGCCGTGAGCTGGGGAACGACGAGATCGGCGAACTCTTTTTCGGGAGGTTCGTGAACTTGGCCGCGCCGATGAACCTGCTGGAGTTCGAACTCGACCACGACGGCGTCCGCGGCGAGGTCGTCTGCCACGCCGCCATCGACATCGCCGACGCGACCCTGCGCGGGAGCGGGCGGGGCAACGGTCCGATCAACGCCTTCGTTCACTTCCTGGAGGAGTCGGGGCACAAGGATTTCAAGGTCACCGACTACCGGAGCCACGCGCTGCGCGGCGGATCCGACGCCGACTCGGCCGCCTACGTGCAGATCCAGAGCGCCGCCGACGGCACGCTGCTGTGGGGCTGCGGCGTGGATTCGTCCATCGAGATGGCGGGTCTCAAGGCGCTGATCTCGGCATGGAACTTGCAGCACGCACCGGCATGAGCGATCCCAGCGATCCCTGCGGCAAAGCGGTGCTCTTCGACCTCGACGGCACGCTCCTCGACACCCTGCGCGACCTCGCCGCCTCCGGCAACGAGGTCCTCGCGGGACGGGGCCTGCCGCCGCATCCGCTCGACGCCTACCGTGTCTACATCGGCAACGGCATGGTCAATCTTGCCCGCGACATCTTCCCCGAGCCGCAGCGGCCCCGCACCGACGAGGAAGTCGCGGCGGTGCTGGCCGAGTACCGCGCCGCCTACGCCCGCAACTGGCGCAACACCTCCGCACCCTATCCCGGAATCGCCGAGCTGCTCGACCGGCTCGCGGCGGCGGCGGTGCCCTGCGGGGTGGTTTCCAACAAGGCCCACGACTTCACCCTCGACTGCGTCGATGCCTTTCTCGGGGGGTGGCGCTGGGCCGCCGTCGTGGGGCACCGCGAGGGGCATCCCCGCAAGCCCGATCCCGCCGGCGCGCTGGAGGCCGCCGCCCGCATCGGCGTCGCCCCGGAGGATTGCCTCTTCGTCGGCGACTCCGACGTCGACATGATGACGGCCCGCAACGCCGGGATGCGGGCGCTCGGCGTGGCCTGGGGATTCCGCCCCGTGGACGAGCTGCGGGCCGCCGGGGCCGGGGCGATTCTGGAGCAGCCCCGTGACCTGCTCGAGTGGATCGGCTGAGCTTTGTATGTTTCGGAAATCTTAAGGATTGCTGGAATCCCCGCCGACGGCTACAATTCCCGCCATGGAACTGGTCGAGGCGGAAGAGCTATCGGTGGGGCGGCTGCGGTCGCGCCGCACGTGGCTGCGTGCCAGTGCGGTGCGCGAAACCTTGCTCGAGAGGCTCGGCTTCGTGGTGGAGCGGGGCGGCAGCTACGCCGTCGTCTCCGAGTCGCGCGAGGCCCTGCGCTGTCTCGCCATGGCCCTGTTGAAGGAAGAGCCGCCGCTCGCCGGCTCGGTGCGCATCGCCGGGATCGATCTCGCGGGGCTGCCCGAGCGGAGCTTCCGCCCCTTGCGGCGGCGGGTCCAGGCGCTCTTTCCGCTGCGCTACGGACAGCTCCCGCCCTTGCAGACGGTGCAGCAGTCCTTCGCCGAAGTGCTGCGGGCCTGGCATGGCGGGACCACGCGCGAGGAGCGGGATGAACTCGTGGAGTCGGCCATGATCGACTGCGGGCTGTCGGAGGCGGTGCGCGACCTTTTCCCCGCCGAACTCGACGATCTCGAGCGCCAGCTCGCCGCGCTGGCGCGGGCCTTGCTCCCCGGCCCCGATCTGCTCGTCTGCCTCGGCCCCGCCGAGGGGCTCGACGCCGTCGCCGCCCGCGAGCTGGCGGAGCGTCTCCGCCGCCTCCGCGAAGACCGGCGCATCGCCCTGCTGCTGCTCGTCGACGACATCGCCGTGGCCGCGGCCCTCGCCGACGGCATGGCCGTTTGCCACCGCGGGCGGCTCGTCGAGCAGGGGGACGCCGCCGCGATCCTCGCCCTGCCCGCCCACGACCACACCCGCAGGCTCCTCCAGCACGCCGCCTGAATCCTCCATGACCCCGCTCTTCCGGAAATTCATCGGCTCGAACTGGCTTCTCTTCGCCAACATCGTCGCCCTCGCCGTCTTCGGGGTCTTCGCCATCTACAGTGCCTGCTGGATGCGGGAAGATCCCGAGCTGTCGAACAAGTGGCGCTACCAGACGTTGTGGCTGCTAATCGGGCTCGTCGGCTACTTCGGCGCCAGCCTCATCGACTACCGATGGATCCGGCGGCTCGGCCTTCCGTTCTACATCGTCTCGGTGATCGTGCTCGCCTACACCACCTTCTTCGGAACCTCGGTCTACGGCACGAGGGGCTGGCTCAACATCGGCTTCATGCTGATCCAGCCCTCGCAGATCACCATCGGGGCCGGGATCATCGCCCTGGCGCTGGCCCTCAGCACGATGCACCTGGTCCACCCCGTCTTCCGCAACCCCTTCATGCGGCTCCTCGTCTCCGGTGCGATCATGGCGGTGCCCTTTCTGCTCGTCCTCAAGCAGGGCGACCTCGGATCGGCCATCGTCTGGATACCGGTCTACGGGGCGATGATCCTCGTGGGCAACATCCCCCTGCGCTATTTTGCGGTCATCATCCTGACCGCGACGATTTTCCTCCCCTTCGCCTATTTCTTCGGGCTCAAGGAATACCAGAAAAAGCGCATCACCACCCAGATCGAGATGCTGCAGGGCAAGAGGGTCAACGTGCTCGGCGAGGCCTACAACGCCTACAACGCCCTTCTCGCCATCGGCAGCGGAGGGTGGCGCGGCAAGGGCTTCAAGAATCCCGACACGGTCAACCACAAGGGCTTCATCTCGCCCCACACCGCGATCAACGACTTCATCTTTCCGGTTCTGGCCGAGGTCCACGGATTCCGCGGCAGCCTTCTCCTGCTCGGCGGATTCCTGCTTCTCCTGATGCAGTGCCTCCACGTGGCCTTCTACAGCCGCGATGTCCTCGGGCGTCTCCTCGTCGTCGGGGTGGTGGGCCTGCTCTTCGCCCACATCTACCAGAACGTCGGCATGAACCTGCTCATCATGCCGATCACGGGGATCCCGCTGCCGCTGATCAGCTTCGGCGGCACCTTCACCGTGATCGTGCTCTTCCTCCTCGGTCTCGTCCAGAGCGTGTGGATCCACCGGATCGAGCCCGAGCCGGTCGAGGCGCGGCTGCAAGTCGAGCATCTCGAATGAAGACCCCGCCGCCACGGTTGCCCCGACCGGATGCCGGGGCTGCCGCGCCGCAGGTGCTCCGGGGGGCGCTGGGGGAGCAGTCAGCACAACTTGGCATTGAACCTCCGGCGCGTCCCGTGTAAGAAAAAGAAGGACAGGAGAGCCCCGTCCGCACGCCGCAGATGATCGAAGCCCGCGAACTCACCAAGCGCTATGCCGGCCGCACCGCCGTCGACCGCATCTCCTTCGAGGTGGGGAAGGGGGAGATCGTCGGCTTCCTCGGGCCCAACGGCGCGGGCAAGAGCACCACCCTGCGGATGCTGACCTGCTTCCTCTCCGCCACCGAGGGCAGCGCCACGGTGGCCGGCTTCGACATCTACGAGCAGTCCCTCGAGGTGCGGCGCCGCATCGGCTACATGCCGGAAAACGTGCCCCTCTATCCCGACATGCGGGTAGGCGAGTATCTGCGCTTCCGGGCGCGGCTCAAGGGCGTGCCCGCCCGCGACTGCCGCGCCGCCGTGGCCGAGGCCATGGACACCTGCTCGCTGGCCGCCGTCGAGCGCAAGCCCATCGCGACTCTCTCGAAAGGCTACCGCCAGCGGGTCGGGCTCGCCGACGCCCTCGTCCACAAGCCCGAGCTGCTCGTCCTCGACGAGCCCACGAACGGCCTCGACCCCGGGCAGATCCGCCAGTCGCGCGACCTCATCCGCCGGCTCGGCGAGCGCCACACCATCCTCATCTCCACCCACATCCTGTCCGAGGTCGAGATGACCTGCGGCCGGGTCGTCATCATCGACCGCGGCCGGGTCCGCGCGTCGGACTCTCCGCAGAGCCTGATCGCCCGGCTCCGCCGCCCCGGCTCGCTGCTGCTCGAGGCCAAGACCGACGCCGCCCCGGCGCGGGAGAAGCTCGCGGCCCTGCCCGGCGTCGAGGAAGTCACCGCCGGAGAGCCACGCGAGGGGTGGACCGCCTTCTCCCTGTCCACCGATCCCGCCCGCGACCTGCGCGAGGAAGTCCACGCCCTCGCCGTCAAGGAAGGCTGGCCCGTCCGCGAGCTCTCCAGCCGCGCCGCCTCGCTCGAGGACGCGTTCGTGGATCTGCTCAAGGAGGAGGCGGGGGAGGGGAGTGGAGGAGAGGGGGAGTGATGGAGTTTTGGAGTGATGACCCTGTTGAGCCTGTGACCCGACCCTGTTGAATCCCTTTCCATGCGTGCCTTCGCCATCCTCTTCCTCAAGGAGATCCGGTCCTTTTTTCTGTCGCCGCTCGCCTACGTGGTGATGGGGCTTTTCGCGTTCCTCAACGGGTGGCTCTTCCTCGGCATGGTCCGGGCCATGGAGGTCCGCGCCTCTCCGCGGGGCCTCGTCCACAACCTCCTGTCGTCGGGCTGGTTCTGGATGGCCTTCCTCATTGTCTTTCCTCTCGTCACGATGCGGCTTTTCGCCGACGAGCGCAGGATGGGCACGATCGAGGGGCTCCTCACCGCGCCGGTGCGCACCAGCGAGGTGGTCCTCGCGAAATACGCCGCCGCCTTTGCCGCCTACCTCGTCATCGTCCTCCCGGTGCTGCTCTTCTTCGCCATCTTCCGCGCGGTCACGGGCGAGGTCTCGGCCTTCCACGGCGGGGCCGTCCTCGGGGGCGCGGCGGGGCTCTTTCTCGTCGGGGCCTTCCACGTCGCCCTCGGCACGCTCGCCTCGGCCCTGACCTCGAATCCGCTCGTCGCGGCGATGCTCACCTTCGTCCTCGGCATGCTCCACTACTTCCTCGGCTTTCTCCAGGCCTTCGGGCTCAACCCCGGTTCGGGATGGGCCGAGGGGCTCTCCTACTTCTCCACCATCGGGCACATCGACGTGCTCGCCGAGGGGCTGCTCGACAGCCGCCCCCTCGTCTACTACCTCTCCTTCAGCGCGGTCCTGCTCAGCCTCACCCACCACGTCCTCGAGTCGCGCAAATGGCGCGCCTGAACCCCGCGCCCCCGACCCCGACCCCAGATTTCCCGGCAATGGCCAAATCCGAAGACACGCCCCCCCCGCACGGCTCCGACCGCGCCGTCGACGTCGTG
>SLGN01000108.1 GCA_007123695.1 Verrucomicrobiales bacterium | reverse complement strand
TCCATCCCGGGACTGGCGGCTCTCGACGAGCTGCGCCGCGCTCGAGGAAAGTCGCCCGCGGACGATGGCCTGCGCCTCCGGTCGGCCCGCGAAATGCCCCACCACGACTTCCAGGCTCTCCACCTGCGCCGCCTGCGGCGGCGGGGCATAGGGCCTCGTCTGGCAAGCAGCAGCCTGCAGAACAAGCATCGCAGCCAAAAGGCGAAAGAGGTGCAAGCAGAAACGGGAAAACACGTGAAAATCAATAAGATCGAAATTTATGAAAATTCAACAGCCTAAACAAGATTCACCCGCTCCGTAATACTTTCCAGGCTAATATTGTTGAAATCAAATGTGACTTCTCGAAGTGATGTGGGAGAGCGAATTCGGATTAAATGACATGCCGAGTCGAAGTCTTCTATCACTCTATGGATTTGGCCTTGAATAAAATTAGCCAGGCTCATTCTTGTTGAAAATCCTGGAATCCTGGAGGGCGGATGCGGTTTCTCGCAACGTGGATTGGGATTGGATATGGATCGGGTTCCTGGCGGGATGGAGTCTTTTATCAATTCGCATGGCGGTGCTGCCGACCTCTCGCTCGGACGGTCTTTTTGGGCTCTTTGAAAAGGGGAGTCGTTTCCTGGTTTGATTTCCTCGGGGTGGGGCTCTAGGATCGGACAGGTGCTGCCGTCGATGTCATGCGGCGTGCCTCCCGACCGCTCCCTCCCATGGAATTCGACTGGATCGACTGCCACTTCGACCTCAAGAAGATCACTCCCCGCGAGGTCGAGGAGGTCTTCGAGGATCCTTTTTCGATCCGGCTCCTGCCCGAGAGCGACAACGACGCCGAGTCGCGCTATTTCAATCTGGGCAAGACGATCAACAATCGGCATCTCTTTTCGGTCTTCTGGACCGACGGAAAGCGCTACCGCGTGATCCTCTGCCGCGACATGACCGAGGAGGAGACCTCGTTCTACGAGCGGAAGAACGCCGAGTGGCTGTGAGACGGTCCGTGGCTTAGCGGCGCGGCAGCTTGGAGAAGACGACTTCGGCGCCGTCGCCCTTGGTCCGGTAGACGAAGTCCATCAGCTCGCCGAGGCGTCCGGCGGGAAAGCCCTCGCCTCTCTCGACGAACCAGTGCAGATACTCGTAGGGCAGCGCATGGAGCGGGCGGCCGCGGTAGCGCCCGAAGGGCATGCGGTAGGTCTCGAGATCGGCGAGGTAGTCGGCGAGTTCGAGCCGCATCGCTTCGGCGGGATCGAACTCGTTGTCGGGATCTTCCATCGGGAGCAGGCTAAGGGATCGGGCCGCCGGGGGCAACGACGGATCCGCCGGGGGAGGGTTTTCGCTGTTGTGATGGGCGCGCGGCGGAGCTAGAATCCATCCATGCACATCGCCCGCCGCCGTTTTCTCGCCACTGCCTCCGCCGGGCTCGGCGGGAGTTGCTTCCTGACCGCATGCTCGGACAACGCAGACCGTGCCTCGGGCGGGGCCGCCGGGGAGACCGATGCCGAGTCTTCGGCGGAACCCGGGGGAGGGGGGCACGGGCTCCTCATCTCGCTCGCGCAATGGTCGCTGCACCGCGCCCTCCGGAGCGGAGAGCTGGACAACCTCGACTTTCCCCGCGTCGCCAAGGAAAGCTGCGGCATCGACGCCGTCGAATGGGTCAACCAGTTCTTCTTCGTGGAGCACGACACCTACGGCATCCAGCCCAAGGACGACGCCTACCTTTCCGAAATGCGCAAGCGTCTCGACGACCTCGGCATGATGAGCCCTCTGGTGATGTGCGACCGAGTTGGAAATCTCGGGCACCCCGACACCGCGAAGCGCAAAGCCGCCGTCGAGGGCCACTACGCATGGCTCGACGCGGCGAAGGGGCTCGGCTGCCACAGCCTGCGGGTCAACGCCGCCTCCGACCCCTCGCTCAGTCCCGAGCGCCAGGCCGATCTCTGCGCGGACGGGCTGCGCAGCCTTTCGGAAAAGGCGGCAACCCTCGGCCTGAACGTGATCGTCGAGAACCACGGAGGTCTTTCCTCCAACGGAGCCTGGCTCGCCGGAGTCATTCGCGCCGTCGGTCTTGACAACTGCGGCACCCTGCCCGACTTCGGCAATTTCTACGTGGCCAAGAACCGCGGCGATGCGGAACAATACGAAAAGGCCAAGGCGCCCTACGTCGGCGACCCCACCTACACCGAGGACGAGACCGGCCTCGGCTACGACCGCTATCTGGGCGTCGAGGAGCTGATGCCCTTCGCCAAGGGCGTTTCGGCCAAGTCGCACGACTTCGACGCCGAGGGCAACGAGATCCACACCGACTTCTTCCGGATGATGCGCATCGTCCGCGACGCCGGCTACCGTGGCCATGTCGGCGTCGAATACGAAGGGCGGGAACTCGGAGAAATCGAGGGCATCCTCAAGACCAGGGAGCTGCTCGAAAGATCCTTCGCCGCTCTGTGAGACCGGGCCGGGACTTCCTCGGGATTCGCGCCGGGGCGAATGCCGGGTTCCCGTTCCCGATGAAGCGACGCGACCGGCCCCGCAACTCCACCGCCGCGGCGCAATGACGGAGGGCCCGTGCTTCCCGGTGCTTCGGGACTTGTGGTAAGGAGAAGGCATGTCCATGCTCCGGCGATCCGCTGCTCTTCCGCTCCTTCTCGCGCTCCTTTCCATCGCCGCCCCGCCGCTTGCCGCCGAGGCCCCGACCTATCTGCTGCCGCCCGATCCCATTCCGCGCATCCTCGATGCCCCGCCTTCGCCCGGCCTCAGCCTCTCTCCCGACCGCGGCTTTCTGCTCCTGACCGAGCGCGAGGGGCTGCCGCCGATCGCGCGGCTCGCCGAGCCCGAGCTGCGCCTCGCCGGACTCCGTTTCCACCCCCGCAGCAACGGGCCCAGCCGCCGCCTCCACGGCACCGCACTCGCTCTCGTCTCGGTCGAGGACGGTTCGCGCCGTGAGGTCGAATTGCCCGGCGACTTCCTCGTTTCCGCCTCGGCCTGGTCCCCCGACGGCGCCCGCGTCGCCCTCGCCCGCACCCTCGACGAGGGCATCGAGCTCTGGATCCTCGAACGCGACAGCGGCGAGGTCCGCCGACTCCTCGGCCCCGTCCTCAACGCGCTCCTCGGCGAGCCCTTCCAGTGGGACTCCGACGGGCGGTCTCTCTACGTCCGCCGCATTCCGCCCGATCGTGGCGAGGCCCCCGCGCCGCCCGCCGTCCCCGCCGGACCCCTCGTCGAGGAAAGCAGCGGTAGGGCCCAGCCCGCCCGCACCTACCAGGACCTCCTCGCCAGCCCCCACGACGAGGCCCTTTTCGATCACTACGCCACCTCGGAATGGGTCCGCCTCTCCGTGGCCGACGGTGCCGTCGAGCCCGTCCTACCCGCCGGGATCTGGGCCGGGCTGGAGCCCTCGCCCGATGGCAGCCATCTTCTCGCGACCCGCTACAAGCGCCCCTACAGCTACCAGACTCCGCTCTACACCTTCCCCCGCGAGATCGTCGTCGTCGACCGCTCGGGACGGCTCGTCCACCGGCTCGTCGACCGCACCGAGGCCACTCCGCCGCCGATCGGACGCGACATGGTCCTGTCCGGCCCCCGCGAGATCCAATGGCGTGCCGACGCGCCCGCAACCCTCGTCTGGACCGAGGCCGCCGACGGAGGCGACGCGCGTGCCGAGGCGGTGGTGCGCGACCGCGTCCTCATGCATGCCGCGCCTTTCAACGGCGATCCGACCCTGCTCGTCGAACTCGACCAGCGTTTCGCCTCCGCGAACTGGGGGCGAGGCGACCTCGCCCTCGTCCGGTCCGCCTGGAAGTCCGACAGCCGCACCCGAACGTGGATCGTCCGGCCAGACGAGCCGGGCGAACCGCGGCTGCTCTTCGACCACTCGCTCGAGGACCGCTACGCCAATCCCGGCATACCCTTGAGCGAACCCGCTGGCAACGGGCATCGCCTTCTCCTTTTCGACGGAGGCGGCGACGCGATCTTCCTGGCGGGGGAAGGCGCTTCGCCGGCGGGCGTCCATCCTTTCCTCGACCGGGTCGTCCTCGACGGGGGAAAGAGCGAGCGCCTCTGGCAGTGCGAGGATCCGCGCTACGAAAGCGTCGCCGCGCTGCTTTCGGTGGCGGACCGCCGCATTCTCACCCGCCGCGAATCCGCCGAGGAGCCGCCGAACTACTTCGTGCGCGAGCTCGGCGGAGGCGAGGCGCGGGCGCTGACCGACTTCCCCGATCCCGCCCCCGAACTCGCCGGGCTGCGCCGCGAGCTCCTCACCTACACCCGCGCCGACGGCGTGCCGCTGAGCGGAGTCCTCCTGACGCCCCCCGGCTACGAGCCCGGACGCGACGGGCCCTTGCCCCTGCTGCTCTGGGCCTACCCCCGCGAATACCGCGACGCTGCCGCCGCCGGTCAAGTCTCCGAGTCGCCCCATCGCTTCAGCCGCCCGGTCGGGGCCTCGCACCTCTTCCTCCTCACCCAAGGTTTCGCCATCCTCGACGGGCCGGCCATGCCCATCGTCGGCGAGGGCGATACCGAGCCCAACGACAGCTACCGCGAACAGCTCGTCGCCAGCGCGACCGCCGCCGTCGAAAAGGTCGTCGGGATGGGCGTCGCCGAGCGGGGACGCATCGCCGTGGGCGGGCATTCCTACGGCGCCTTCATGGCCGCCAATCTGCTCGCCCACTCCGACCTCTTCTGCGCCGGGATCGCCCGTTCCGGGGCTTTCAACCGCACTCTCACCCCCTTCGGCTTCCAGGCCGAGCCGCGTTCCTTCTGGGAGGCGCCCGACACCTACCTCGGCATGAGCCCCTTCGCCCACGCCGACAAAATTCGCCGGCCCCTGCTTCTGATCCACGGCGCCGAGGACGACAACGCCGGCACCTTCCCGATGCAGAGCGAGCGCCTCTATCAAGCCGTCGCCGGGCACGGCGGGACGGTGCGGCTGGTCATGCTCCCCCACGAGAGCCACGGCTACCAGGCCCGCGAGTCCGTTCTCCACGCCCTCGCCGAGATGGTCGCCTGGATGGAGCGGCATGCGAAGGGCCGCCCGTGATGCCGTCCTGCCGGACTCGACGCGGACGGAATCAGCCCGCTCCGCCGATGGAGGCAAGCCGGGCCATCAGGTTGCGGTCGCGCTCGGTCACGAAGTTGACGACCGTGCCGGCGCGGCCCGCCCGCGCGGTGCGGCCGGCGCGGTGGAGGTAGTTCTTCAGCTCCCGCGGGAGATGGTAGTTCACGACGCGGGAGATGTTCTCCACATCGAGCCCCCGGGCGGCCAAGTCGGTGGAAACGAGGATGCCCAGCTCGCCGTCGCGGAACTCGCGCAAGTTTCTCCGCCGCTCCTTGCGGTCCATGTCGCTGCGGTAGACGGCGCAGCGGTGGCCGTGCTCGGCGAGCTCGGCGGCGACGGCGTCGCACTGGCCGCGCGTGTTGGCGAAGACGAGCGTGCCGCCCTCGGTCTCTTCGGCGAGGACCTGTTCGAGCAAGGGGAAGCGCCGTCCCCGCGGCACCTCGAGGTTGACCGTGCGGAGGGTCGGGACGAGCCGATGGCGTCCTTTTGTCTCCAACAGCTCGGCGTCGGAGAAAAGTTCGGCGATGAGCGCCCGCACCGCGTCGGAGGCCGTGGCGGTGAAAAGGGCGCGCTGGCCGCCGGCGGGGCAGGCCGAGAGAATGCGGCGGATCGCGACGAGAAAGCCCTGGTCGAGGATCTGGTCGGCTTCGTCGAGCACGAGGAACCGCACGTCGGCGAGCCCGACGAGGTCCATCGCCATGAGCTGCTCGAGCCGCCCGGGAGTCGCCACGATCACCTCGCAGGGCGCCGAGACGTTGCGGCGGGCGACGCGCATGGCGAGGCCGCCGGTGGCGAGCCGCACCCTCACGCGGGTGTCGTGGGTGAAGATTTTCATCGTCTTCGCCACCTGTTCGCCGAGTTCGCTGGAGGGCACGAGCACGAGCCCGCGCGGACGTCCGGCGAGGGAGACGGTGTCTCCGGACTCCTCGAGCTGCTTCATGCGCTGGAGCAGGGGCAGGGCGTAGGCGAGCGTCTTGCCGCTGCCGGTCTCGGCCACGCCGACGACGGAGCCGCCGCCGAGCAAGGCCGGAAGCGCGAGCGATTGGATCTCGGTCGGGACCGAGAGGGACTCCTGCGCGAGGGTGCCGAGGAGCGACGGAATCAGGTCTAAGCTGCGGAAGTTGGCCATGGAGAGAGGTTGCCGAAGGGGGGGCGGGCGGAAGCCGGAGC
>SLGN01000006.1 GCA_007123695.1 Verrucomicrobiales bacterium | reverse complement strand
TGCAGCTCTTCATGGCCGGTGCGGCGAGCCACGTCGACACCTTCGACCACAAACCGCTCCTCGAGCAGAAGAACGGCGAGCCCTGGGATCCGGGCGAGACCGTCGAGCTTTTCCAATCGACCCCCGGCGCCTGCTTCGCGAGCCCTTGGAAGTTCCGGCCCTACGGCGAGTCGGGCAAGCGGCTCAGCGAGATCGTCGCCCCCCTCGGCGAGGTCGTCGACGAGATCGCCTTCGTCCACAACCTCGTCGGCAAGACCGGCGTCCACAGCCAGGGCACCCTGCTCCAGACCACCGGCTTCCAGTTCCCCGGCTTCCCCAGTGCGGGGTCCTGGGTCTCCTACGCCCTCGGGAGCGAGAGCGAGAACCTGCCCTCCTTCGTCGTGCTGCCCGACCACCGCGGCTACGCCTCGAACGGGGCGAAGAACTGGGCCAACGCCTTCCTCCCCGCCCGCCACCAGGGCACCGTGATCCGACCCGGCAGCGAGACGCCGGTGGCCGACCTCTTTGCGCCGAAAAGCGACTTCATCCGGCCCGAGAACGACCGCGCCGGACTCGACGCTCTCGCCCGGCTCAACTCCCTCCACGCCGCCGCGCGTCCCGGCGACGACCGGCTCGAGGCGCGGGTGCGCAGCTACGAGCTTGCCGCCGCGATGCAGCTGAGCGCCACCGACGCCCTCGACGTCTCGCGCGAACCCGAGCACATCAAACGGCTCTACGGCCTCGCCCCCGAGGGGCCCGGCGTCGACGACACGAGCATCAACGAGAAGGCCGAGACCGAGTTCTTCGGGCGCAAATGCCTCGTTGCCCGCCGCCTCCTCGAGCGCGGGGTGCGCTTCGTCCAGATCTGGAGCGGCAACGACAACGGCTTCCCCCGCCGCAACTGGGACAGCCACGAGAACGTCTCGCGCGACCACGGCCCCCTCGCCGTCGGCATGGCTCGCGGCGCCGCCGCCCTCGTCAAGGACCTGAAGCAGCGCGGCATGCTCGAGGACACCATCATCCTCTGGACGACCGAGTTCGGCCGCATGCCCTGCTCGCAGGGCAGCGAGGGGCGCGACCACAATCCCTTCGTCTTCACCAACTGGCTCTGCGGAGGCGGGATCAAGGGCGGCACCTACGGCGAGAGCGACGAGTGGGGTTTCCGCCCCGCCGACCGCGCCCGCGCCGCCAGCGTCTACGACATCCACGCGACCATCCTGCACCAGCTCGGCATCGACCACACGAAGCTGACGGTGCGCAACAACGGCATCGACCGCCGCCTCACCGACGTCCACGGGCACGTGATGCGGGAGATGGTCTGAGCGGGCCCCGCTATCCGAAGAAGCTTTCCCACTCCTCCTCCTTGAAGCCGACGAGACCGCCTTTTTCGGTCAGGAGAAAGGGGCGTTTCACCAGGTTGCCGTTCGAGGCCAGCAGGGCGAGGATCTCTTCGTCGGGCATCGTCGCGAGCTTTGGCCCCAGCCCGAGGCTGCGGTAGTCCGCGCCCGAGGTGTTGAAGAGACGCTTGATCTGGCCGCCGTAGATTTCGAGCATCCTCGCGAGCTCTTCCCGCGAGGGAGCTTGTTCGCGGATGGGGATTTCGACGAAGTCGAGACTGCGTTCACGCAGCCATTTCGTCGCCTTGCGGCAGCTTCCGCAGTTCGCGTAGGTGAAGATTTTCAGGGCTTTCATCGATTCGGCAGGGTCGGGAGGCGAAGGTTCAGCGGCTGCGGTGGCGGGCGAGCCAGCGGTCGCGGGCGCGGAGGTCGGCGGCGAGCCGGTCCTGCAAGGCGGCGGCGGAGAGGGTCTCGGCGCCTGCGGCCGCCGCGAGGTCGAAAATTGCCCGGTCGTCGGTGGCCACCTCGATCCGGTAGATATTGGCATACTTCAGCGCCAGCCTCTCGATGATGCTGTCGGCCGTTTCGCCGGGGGCACCGTAGAGGATCTGGATGCGCCCTTCGCGTTGCTCGTTTCTCGGCGCGGTTCCGCCGTCGTCGAAGACGAGAACGACGCGGGAGTCGGCGTCGTCGCTCCAGTCGGTGAGGCGGCATACGAGCTCGGCGCGGGCCCGTTCGCGCGAAGCCCGCAGGAGCGAGCGCAGATCCTCCCAGGCGTGGAGGATGTTGTTACCATCGACGAGAAGGAAGGAGGGCGCGTCTTGGGCCATTCGCTCCTCCTTTCCGAGGGGGGGAATCACTCGTCGGAAGCGGCCTCTTCAGTGGGGGCGGACTCCGCCACCGGAGCGGCAGTCTCTTCGGGTGCGGGAGCCTCCTCCGGAGCGGGAGCGGCGGTCTTCTTGGCAGCAGCCTTTTTGGCGGGTGCCTTCTTTTTGGCGGGCGCCTTTTTCGCCGCGGCTTTCTTGGCGGGGGCCTTCGGCTCGTCTGCTTTCGCCGCGGCCTTTTTGGAAGCTGCCGTCTTTCCGAGCGCCAGCTGAGCCTTGCGCGACTCGGACTTCCGCTTCACGTACTTCTTGCGGCGGACCCGCTTCTCGACCTTGTTGTGTTGTTTGCCCATGCTATTGAGGTGATCCGCCGTCGGCGGGGCGGAAGTAAAGGGTAGATTGGTCCCGTCCGCAAGGGGAAATACGCGAGCCCGTATTGACCCCGCCGCGATTTCAGGCGGGGGTGGCGTTGTTGGAATCCCCGGTGTCGCCGGTTTCCCGGCCGCGTCGCCGCAGCCGTCTGGCGACGAGGCCACCGAGCCCGAGGCCGAGCAGGCCGAGGGTGCCGGGCTCGGGAACGGCGGTCAGGGTGATGGCGCCGGGCGTGACGGAGCCGTAGTGGATGAAGTAGTTTCCGATCTGGTCTCCATCGCCGAGGCCGGCGAAGGTTCCGCTCAACGTGTTGAAGGTCGCGATGGTGTAGACGTTGCCGCTGGCGTGGGTGAAGATGCCGGTTTCGTTGAGTCCGAGCGTGGCTCCCGCGATGCTGAGCGTGCCCGAGGCCACCGAGATCCTATCGGAGATCCCATTCGCGTCGGCGACTAGATCGATGAGCCAGGTGCTGCCGAGAGCGTTCAAGTCTGAAGAAAATGTCAGTGTGCCGATGCCTCCGTTGGCGGTTGGGTCCCCCGCCGCGAGGAAGCCGCCGGAGGCGACGGTGGTCGTTCCGGCGATGGCGCCGGTGCCGCCGAGGGTGGCGCCACTCTGGACGTGGACCCCTCCGGTGGCGCTGTCGATGGAGCCGTTCACCAGCAGTGCCCCCCCGCCCACGGTGGTGGCGCCGGTGTAGGTGTTGGTGCCGGTGAGGATCGTGGTGCCGTCGCCAATCTGCTCGAAGTTGCCCGCGCCCTCGATCGCGACGCCGATGGTGTAGTCGTTGTCGCGGTTGACGGCGAAGGTGGCCCCGCTCCCGACATTGATGTCGCCCGCCTGGGAGACGGTGCCGGTCGAGCCGCCGCTGCCGACCTCGAGGCGTCCGGCCTGCACCTCGGTGCCGCCGCCGTAGGTGTTGTCGCCTTCGAGGATCAGGGTGTCGCCGCCACTCTTGGCCAGGCCCGTCAAGCCGCCATTGAGTTCCCCAAGGTTCTGCAGGGTGCCGGACTGGGCGACGAGGGTGATCTGGTTGGCGGCGGTGCCGATGGCGTTGCCCTTCAGGTCGAGGACGGCGCCGTCGAGGGTGACGGTGGCGTTCTCGGTTCCGGCGCCGCCCTGGCGGACGATGTTGCCTTCGACGATGACGGTGCCTCCGGTGAGGTTGAGCTTGGATTCCACGGTGCGGTCGGTGGCGGCGTTGGCCATGTTGATCGCGGTGCCGGTGCCGGTGCCGAAGGTGACGTCGCCGCCGCTGACGTTGAGGGTGGCTTCGACGTCGCCGCCTGCGCTGGTGTTCACCGCCATGGTGGTGGAGCCGATGTTCACGGTGCCCCCGCCGAGGTTGAGGGTGGCGATCCCGTCGCCGGAGCCGCCGCCGGTGCGCCGCGCCAGGACGAGGGTCTCCACATCCATCGTGCCTTGGTCGAAGGAGAAGGTGGCGTAGCCCGCCCCTTGGTTGTCCGGCCCGGAAGGAGAGCCGGAGCCGCTCCGGTCCACCATCGTCAATGCGCTGATGAGGAGGTCGGCGTCGTGCCCGGTGAGGTCGATGGTGTTGACGTTGTTGGCGTTGGTGTTTTGGGTGTGGGCGGCCATCCGCACCTCGGCGCGTCCGAGACCGTCGGCGGCTCGGAGGACGACCGAGCCTGTGGCGCCGGCGAACTCGACCGTGCCGCTGCCCCGGAAGGTGCTGCCGACGGAGAGGATGTTGACGTTCAGTTCGTTGGTGCCGGCGCCGAGCCGCAAAGTCTGGAGCGACTGGGGCTGTGTCGGAGAGACCTGGAGGAGGTTGGCAGTGATGGCGTTGTTGTCCGCGAGGATGAGGGTGGAGGTGGCGGCGGCACCTCCGGTGACCGAAGAATCGTCGCCGATGCGCATCGTCCCGGTGGCGCCGAGATCGACGGTGAAGCTGCTCAGGCCGCTGAAGTCGGCGGTGGCGGCGTTGATGTTCGAGCCGGAGGCGCCGCCGACCTGGAAGGTCCCGCCGATGTTGTTATTGACGAAGCCGCCGCCGCCAGTGGCCTCGAAGAGGGTCGTCGAATTGGCGGCGTTGGCCCCGATGGTGACGGGTCCGTCGATGGTGAAGGTGTTGCCGGTCTCGACGATCAATTGGTTGGTCAAGGTGGTGCTGTTGGTCTGGACGAGGAAGCTTGCCACGGTCTGGTCGAATCCTTTGAGATCGAGGGCGGCGGCGGTGGCCCCGGTACCGAGGCGGACGGTGGTGCCGGTGGGCAGGGCGTCGTCCACCCCGATCTTGAGGATGCCGTTGTCGATCTGGGTGGCCCCGGTGTAGTTGCTCGCTGCGGCGACGACCCAGGTGTTGGCGCCGGTCTTGTTCAGGGTGAGCGTGTTGATCACGCCTTGGTCGATGGCTCCGATCTGGTTTTCGATCGCCGCGTCGGAGGTGCCGCCGAGGATCAGGGTGTTGTTGTCCGGGGTGAGGCCGATGACGCCGCCGTAGATGATGGCTCCGGTGCCGTTGGCGTTGAGGGTGACGCCGCCGGTGGTTCCCTGGATGCCGACGAGGCGGTCGCTGCTGTGGCCGGTGCCGGTGTAGGTGAGGGCGGTGGCGCCGGTGGTGAGTCCCATGCGGATGATTCCCTCCTGCGCGTTGAGGGGGGTGCCGAGCGCGCTGGGGCCGCCGCCGACGTTGCCGATGCTGTCGAAGACGAGGGTGCCTTCGCGAACTTCGGTGCGACCGGTGAATGTGCTGGCGCCGGTGAGGGTGAGGGTGCTGGTCCCAAGTTTTAGCAATCCACCAGAGCCGGCGAGCGCGGCTGCGATTTGGGTGTTGCCGGTGTGGTTGAAGAGGAAGCCCTGGCTGGCGGTGATGGTGCCGGTGCCCAGGATCACTGGGCTTGCCCCGGAGGTGGTGACGAGGCCGGCGAGGATGCTGCTCGTGCCGAGGTGGAGAGTGGCTCCGCCGAGGATGCTCAGGTTGCCTCCGACGCCGGTGGCGTCGTCGGCGCCGATGGCGAGGGTGCCTTCCTCCACCACGGTGGGGCCGGCGTAGTTGGCGGCGGTACCGAGGGTGAGGGTGCCGGCTCCGGTCTTGGTGAGCCCGCCGAGGCCGGTGCCGACGGAGTTCGCGAGCACAAGGTCGATGCCGTTTGTGTCGATGGTGCCGCCGCCGGGGAGGAGGAGGATGGTGCGGTCGGAGACGTCGTCGCCGAAGCCGGCCCGAAGGCGGAGGGTGCCCCCGGCGAAGACGAGTTCGCCGCTGCCGCCGCCGATTTGGTCGAGGGCGCCGATCTCGAGGGCGCCTTCGTTGAGGACAGTGCGGTGGGCGCCCCCGCCTGCCGCGTTTGAGGCTGTCAGGATCAGGGTGCCGCGCCCGCTCTTGACGAGGTCGGCGGCGGAGCCGAGGGGCGAGTCGATCTGCACGGTGAGCGTGGCGGTGTCGGTGGCGGCGGAGGGGTTGACGACGTGGAAGATGTACTCGCCGCTCGGCGTGAGGAGGCCGCCGTCGAAGCCGCCGATGACGACGGTGTGCTCGCTGGAAGCTGCCGCTCCCGGATTGAGGGTGAAGAGGGCGGCGCCGCTGGTGTTGGTGATCGCCTGCCCGGCGCCCCCGCCGGCGATGTCGATGGTGGAGGCGGCGGTGTTGTCGTTGTGGATCACCAGGGAGTTGAGCGTGCGGCCGGGCAGGCCCGAGGCGTCGTTCGTGACCACTTGCCGCACGTTGCTGGCGGCGCCGCCACCCGCATAGTCCACATAGTCGGTGGCGAAATCGAGCG
>SLGN01000588.1 GCA_007123695.1 Verrucomicrobiales bacterium | reverse complement strand
CGGGCAATCGGGCAATCGGGCAATCGGGCCCCGAAGCCCCGACCGTGACGGATACTTAACATTTCCTGATTGGCTTTCCCGGATCGGCGGCGCATACATTGGCGGCGTGAAAGAATGGCAGACACTTCTCTTCCTCTGCACCGGCAACTACTACCGGAGCCGCTACGCCGAGGCATGGTTCAACCACCACGCTCAGAAGGAGCGGCTGCACTGGCGTGCCGAATCGCGCGGATTCCGACCGCACCTCGAAGATTCGCCGCTGTCGCACCATGCCGCAGACCGGCTCGAAATGCACTCGATTCCCCGGCATCTCACGAGAAACCACCCTCTCAGGGTCGTGGCGGACGACCTGGCCGAGGCCTCCCTCGTCGTCGCCCTCTACGAGACCGAGCACAGGCCCATGGTGGCCAGGCGCTTCCCCATGTGGACCGACCGGATCCGGTATTGGAACGTCCCCGACATCGACGAGGTGCCCCCCTACGCCGCCCTGCCGATGATCGAGAGGGAAGTCGATGCGCTTGTCCAACATCTCTCCCGCGGACACGCGCTCGGAGCAAGGCAGGGCGTGACGGTGGAATTTTAATTTCCCGAAAACTTTGACAATCCGAAGCATTTTGGCCAGAATCTGGCGCGAGGGCTGCTATTCGCCCTCTTGTCCCCGCTCCGCGCCGATCTCCCCCCACGAATGAGCCACTTCTCCTCCGAAACCGGCGCTCCCGACCCCTACGAAGCCGACGACGGAACCATCCAGTCCGAGATGTTTGCCGAGGCCGAACCCCGGGATGGATTCCGTAGCTCCGGCAGCCGCGCCCGGCGTGCGGAACGGCGGCGGCGGCCCGCCTACGGCAACGGTCTCCGGGCCCCCTCGCCCCTCGGGAAGAACTTCGTCATCGACACCAACGTGCTGCTGCACGATCCCGACTGCCTCGACCGCTTCGCCGACAACCACGTCTGCATCCCTCTCGAAGTTCTCTGCGAGCTGGACAAGTTCAAGAACGAGCAGTCCGAACGCGGCGCCAACGCCCGCCGCGTCCACCGCAAGCTGGCCGCCCTTTTCTCGAAGCATCCCGAGGAAGCCACCGTCGGCATCCCCAACCGCAGCGGCGGCACGGTGCGGCTCGTCCCCGTGCAGCCCGCTTCGGTGGCGACGCGCAGCGCGGCGGTCGAGGAACTGCTCGCCGTCTTCGCCGGGCAGGCCTCCAACGACAACCGCATCCTCGTCTGCACCCGTCTCATTTCGGAAAGGAACAAGGCGCCCACGGTGCTCGTCACCAAGGACCTGAACTTGCAGCTCAAGGCCCACGCCATCGGGATCCCCTGCGAGGACTACCAGAACGACAAGGTCGATTCCGCCCGCGTCGGCGCCGCCTCCCCCGTCGTCGTCGACGTCCGGCCCAACGACTTGCAGCGCTTCGCCAGCAACGGCGGGCTCGAACTGCCCGCCCATGCCCGCAGAGGCCATCCCAACGAATACGTCCTCCTCAAAGCGGGCGAAAAGCGCACCATGCCCGCCCGCATCGGCGCCGACGGACGTTTCCACCGGCTCAACATCCCCGACCACATCCGCATCGAGCGCGGCGCGCCCCTGCGCCCGCTCAACCTCGGGCAGCAATGCTTCCTCGACGCCTTGCTCAACCCAGCGATCACCCTCGTGACCTGCTACGGCTCGGCCGGCACCGGCAAGACGCTTCTCGCCGTCGCCTCGGCCCTCCACGCCACCTTCAACGGGGAATACAACGGAGTCACCGTGAGCCGGCCCGTCATCCCCCTCGGCGACACCCTCGGCTTCCTCCCCGGCTCGCTCGAGGAAAAGCTCGAGCCCTGGCTCAAACCCGTCTACGACGCCCTCGAGTTCCTCCTCGCCCCCGAGCAGGGCGCGGCGAAGCGCAAGCAGGCCCAGCGGGGCGGGCGAAAAGGCGGCGACGCCGGTCCCTCCGCCCCCGCCGGCGGGCGGCGCTGCTACGATCCCTTCCTCGAGTCCGGCCTCATCGAGATCGAGGCCCTCTGCTACATCCGCGGCCGCTCCATCCCCAACCGTTTCTTCATCCTCGACGAGGCCCAGCAGCTCACGCCGCTGGAGGCCAAGACCATCGTCACCCGCATGGCGCGGGGGTCGAAGCTCGTCCTCGTCGGCGACCCAGCCCAGATCGACAATCCTTATGTGGACCGACTTAGCAATGGCCTTGTTTACACTCGCGAGCGCCTCCGCGACGAAGCGTGCACCGCGCACGTCACTCTCGAGCGGGGCGAGCGCAGCGAGCTGGCGGAAGCCGCCGCCCGCAGGATGTAAAGACGGCGGCGACGACTCGTTTCGTTTGCGCAAGGGCCGGGCACGGGGCATAAACTCCCCCGAAGATGGCCCGTGACTACACTGTGAAGCGCGTTCCCCAGGACGCGAAATCGAAAATCGACTACGCCGCCGAGCTCAACGAGAAGCAGTTCGCCGCCGTGACCGCCCCGCCGGGGCCGGCCCTCGTCATCGCCGGGGCCGGCAGCGGCAAGACGCGCACGCTCACCTACCGCGTCGCCTACCTCCTCGACAACGGCGTCGCCCCCGGCAACATCCTGCTGCTGACCTTCACCAACAAGGCCGCCCGCGAGATGCTCGAGCGCGTCTCCGAACTCGTCCCCTTCGACCTGCGCGACCTCTGGGGCGGCACCTTCCACTCGGTCGGGAACCGCATCCTGCGCCGCCAGGCCCGCGAGATCGGCTGGGATGCGGGCTTCACCATCATGGACCGGGAGGACCAGAAGGAACTCCTCTCGGGCGCCGTCGCCTCGGCCGGGATCGACACCAAGGCGATGCGCTTCCCCAAGCCGGAAGTCCTCGGCGACATCTTCAGCCTCTCGGTCAACACCGGCGAAGCCGTCGCCGACCTCGTCGAGCGGCGCTACCCCTACTTCCGCCACCTCGTCCCCCAGATCGAATCGCTCCAGGAGGCCTACGAGCGGAAGAAGCGGGAGACCAACTCGATGGACTTCGACGACCTCCTCGAAAAGCCCCTCCGCCTCTTCCGCGAGCGGCCCGACCTGCTCGGGCTCTACCAGCGTCAGTTCGAATGGATCCTCGTCGACGAATACCAGGACACCAACCTCATCCAGGCCGAGTTCATCGATCTGCTCTCCGCCCCGCAGAACAACGTCATGGTCGTCGGCGACGACGCCCAGTCGATCTACTCGTGGCGCGGCGCCGACTTCACCAACATCCTCGATTTTCCGGAACGCTACGAAGGCGCCCGCAAATACGTCATCGAGACGAACTACCGCTCGGTGCCCGAGATCCTCACCCTCGCCAACGCCGCCATCGCCCCGAACACCAAGCAGTTCCGCAAGGACCTCGCCCCCGCCAGGGACCAGCGCGAATCCCTGCCGGCGCTCGTCCCGATGCAGGACCCCGGCACCCAGGCCGCCTTCGTCGCCCAGCGCATCCTCGAGCTGCGCGACGACGGCATCGAGCTCGACGAGATCGCGGTGCTCTACCGCGCCCATTTCCACGCCATGGAGATCCAGCTCGAGCTGACCAAGCGCGGCATCCCCTTCGTCATCACGAGCGGACTGCGCTTCTTCGAACAGGCCCACATCAAGGACGCGGCCGCCTTCATGAAGTTCGTCCTCAACCGCCGCGACGAGGTCGCCTTCAAGCGCCTCGTGCGCATGCTGCCGGGCGTCGGGCAGCGCGGCGCGGACAATCTCTGGCGGGAATGGCTCGCCTGCGGCCTCTCCTCGGCCGGGACGGTCGCGAACTTCTCCGGGGCCCTGCTCGGATTCAAAGTCGCCGCCAAGGCCAGACCGGCCTGGGAGCAGTTCGCCTACACCCTCGACGAGCTCGTCGACGAGGGCGGCATGCCCCGCCCCCCCGCCGCGATGATGCCCTCCATCCTCGGCGGCGTCTACGAGGACTACATGAAGGCCAAGTTCACCAACTACGAGAACCGGCGGCAGGACCTCCTCCAGCTCGAGCGCTACGCCGAGGGCTTCGACGAGCTCGGCGAATTCCTCAGCCAGCTCAGCCTGCTCGCCGGACAGGACGCGGTCGACGCCGCCGCGGCCCGGCCCGACAAGGAATCCGTCTGCCTCAGCTCCGTCCACCAGGCCAAGGGGCTGGAGTGGAAGGTGGTCTTCTGCGTCTGGCTTGCCGACGGGATGTTCCCCAACAACCGGGTCGTCGAGAACGACGACGAAGACCAGAGCGGCCTGGAGGAGGAGCGCCGCCTCTTCTACGTCGCCGTGACCCGCGCCAAGGACGAGCTCTACCTGACCTACCCCCTGTTCTGGCACGGCTCCTTCAGCGGCGATGTCGTGCAGCGCCCCTCCCGCTTCCTCGACGAGATCCCTCTGGAGCTGATGGAGGAATGGAACATCGGCACCGGCTGGTAGCGCCGGCCGAACCCCGGCGAGCGGCGAGCGGCGCCGGGGACCGAGGAATTCGGGCGTCGCAGCAATCGACGACGCCCGGCGCCGATCGCTGCGGAGAAGCACCCGGCATTCGCCCTCCCCTTGCAGAAAGCACGATCCCCCCGAAGGCCCGGGATTTCATCCGGCGTCCGGTCCGCCCGATTCGCCAACCCTGCAAGAATCCGTCTTGACTCGCCCGCCCGGATCCGTGTAGCCTGACACCATGTCGCGGCGCCCTCACCCAGCCCCTTCTTTGGGAGCATGGCCCTTCTGGCTGCGCCTCCTCCTCGCTCCCGAATCCAGCCGCCGCTCCCTCCAGCCGAGCGCGGGAACGGGCCTGCCCGACAAGGCCCGAGCCATTGTCACCAAGGCCGGGGAGTACGAGCTGCTGGAGTCCGACCGGCTCGTGTTCCGCGTCGCCAGCAACACCGGCGGCGGGGCCTGGGACAAGAGCGTGGAGGTCGGCCAGAGCTTTTCCACCGCCAACTGGTACCACGCCCTGTTCTGGATCGAGCCGGGCGAGGAGATCGGGCTCGCCCTCAACGGCGGCACCCCGGAGACCGAGGCCCTCGCCAGCGGCCAGGCCGCGCGGGTGGTCAACGGCGTCGTGCGCATCGGGCTGGAGGTCCCCCAATCCTCCTCGTCCTCGTCCTACTACCCCTCGTCGAGCCACCACTCCTCGAGCTGGCACTCCAGCAGCAGCAGTTGGTTCGCCCTTTCGGCCTCCGCCCCCGGCATCCCGCAGTACTACGAGGGCCTCGTCGACGAGATCGCGGTGTTCAACGAGGCGCTCGGGGCCGGCTGGCGCTCCGCGCTCTACAACGGCTGGGCGGGGCTGTTCTGGCACGCCGCGCAGCAGCAGTGAGGCCCCTGCCAGGGGAGTTCCTCGAGCTGGCACTCCAGCAGTTGGCACTCCTCGAGTTCGCACTCGTCCTTGAGTTCGTCCTCGAGCTCGTCGTCCTCGAGCTGGCACTACTCTTCGTCGAGCTGGCATTCGAATTCGTGGAGTTGGGACGCCCTGGCTGCTGGCGGGGATGCAGGCGGCGGAAAGGCGGCCGCCCTGCCGGTCACGCCGGGGCTGCTGGCCCTGGCGGAGTCCGCGGAGCCCGAGCGGGTGCTTTGCCAGTACGTCTGGGGCGCGAGGCCCGGCCACCGCGACGAGCTGATATTGCGCGACCGGGACGCCGACGGGGACGGGGTTCTCGACGAGCGGCTCTATTGCCTGATGGACTACTTCGATCCCATCGCCGTCGTGGACCGGGAGGGCAGCGTGGTGGAGCGCTACGGCTGGACGGCCTTCGGCCTGCGCGAGGTCATGGCGCCGGACTGGTCGGCGCGGGAGGGGAGCGCGTTCGGCTGGAGCTTCGGGTTCCACGGGCAGTTCCTGGACGGGGAGACGGGGTACTACAATTACGGCTTCAGATACTACGTGCCTTGGCTGGGGAGGTGGCCGAACCGGGATCCGATTGGTGAAAGAGGTGGATTAAACATCTACAGATCTTTTAAGAATCAGCCCCTAAACGTGACAGATAAGTTTGGACTCATCGAATACCAAACTGATATAGCCGCATGCTCCCTTAGGGTCACGATGACGTGGACGTTAAGCTTTGGAAGCTACGATAAACAAACCGAAACCTTTACTGCCGGAGGATGGGAAGAGGATATGATCGACAAGTGGAAGACCGATGCAAAACGGGCAATAGAAGAATATTTCAGCAAAGTGCGGTGCTTTCCAAGCCGGAAGTGCTGTCCGTGCAAGAGGAAACTATTTGGAGGTGGCGGAGTAAGAGTAGAGTTCAATCTTGACTACGTTGCATCAAATGCCGACATCGACGTCAAGATCAGCAATAATCAGTGGATGGATGAGAGG
>SLGN01000257.1 GCA_007123695.1 Verrucomicrobiales bacterium | reverse complement strand
GAAACGGGCGAAGATGAGTTTGAAATCGGTGGCGGCGAGTAGGCGAGCCGTCGGATGACGCCCCTGCCGGAGCGAATCTGCTCCCTCTTTTTGGAGAGGCAATGGAGGGCGCATTTACCCGGTGACGGGGCATTGCGATCCCCGACGGCGCGAATCGGCTTGCCCGCAACGGATCGAGCGCCGACTCTTTCGTCATGGCCATAGAGTGGAGGATTCTCGGCAGGGCGGGGGCGGACAACGCTCTCCATGTCGTCGTGGACACGGGGCAGGCCCGCGAAAGCCTGCTCTTCGACTGCGGCGAACGCTGCCTCGACGAGCTGCGGCCCGCGGCGGTGCAGGCCGTGGCCCACCTCTGTTTCTCGCATTTCCACATGGACCACGTCGCCGGCTTCGACGGGTTCTTCCGGCTCAACTACAACCGGCCCGAAGTGCCCGTCGGGGTCTGGGGGCCCCCCGGCACTATCGAGGTGATGGGGCATCGGTTTGCGGGCTTCGTCTGGAACCTCCACCGCGACCAGTCCGGCGAGTGGATCGTCCGCGAAATCGGCCGCGAGGAGATCGGGACGGCGCGTTTTCTCACCAGTGAGGCTTTCGCGCCTGCCCGCCGCCTGCCCGACCGTCCCAGGGAGGGATCGGTCGTCCATCGCACGCGCGATTGGCACCTCGAGGCGCGGTTGCTCCCGCATGGATCGATTCCCTCCGTCGCCTACCGCGTCGTCGAGTCGCCGCGCCGCAACATTGATCCGTTGGCCCTGCGCCGCTACGATTACCTGCCGGGGGCCTGGCTCCAGGAGGTTGCCGACGATACGACGTCCGATGCCGAACTCGTCGAAGTGGGCGGACGCTCTCTGAGGGTGGGGGAACTCAGGCGGGAACTCGTCGTGACCAGCCCCGGCGATTCGATCGCCTGGCTCACGGATTTCCTCGTCGAGCCGGGCAGCGAGGAATGGGACGGGCTCGTGGCTTGGCTTGCGGGTACCGGCACCCTCGTCTGCGAATGCCAATACCGGTCCGCCGACGCCGCCCTCGCCGCAGCCAACGCGCACATGACGGCGGATCTCGTCGGCAGGCTCGCCGCCGAGGCCGGAGTCGATCGTCTCGTCCTGCAACACTTGTCCCGGCGCTACGGAGCCGAGGAGTGGCTCGGAATGCTCGGCGAGGCGACCGCATTCTTTCCGAAAACGATCCTGCCGCCCGAGTGGAACCTCGGGGCCTGAAGAAGTTCCCCGTCGAACGGGTCGCGAGACGGGCCCGGGATTTCCGAGGCATCCGCGAGGCGTTCCCGCTACTTGCCCGGTCCCGGCAAGGTCCAGGTGTGGAAGTAGTCCATCAGGACGAGGCGGCCGGGCAGCTCCAGCTTCCGATGGGTCGCCCGTATTCTCGGGAAGTCGGAGAGGGCGGAGAAGTGGAAGCCCGACGAAAGCGGGTTGAAGAAGTTGTCCTGATGGCTCGGCAGCACGTAGCGGGCACGCAGGCTGCGCACCGCCTCGGCGTAGCGCCCCTTTCCCTCGCCGACGGCGGTGCCGACGATGGCGAGGTCGACGTCGGAGACGCTCGGCGGCGAGCCCAGCACCCCGCCGGATTCGATGTAGACGCGGTGTCCGCCCATTTCGACGAGGAAGGCGAGCGGAGTGCCGAGGCGCCAGTCCTTCGCCCGCGACGGTGCTTCGGCGAGGGGCTCGGTGACGAGGCCGGGGTAGGGCGTCGAGCCGAGGACGAGGTCGTGCCGGGCGGCCAGCACGCGCACCGTGGCGGCGCCGAAGCGATGGACGTCGCCCGGGTGCGAGGGCAGCAGGTCGCGCCGCGCCGTTCCCGCCGCCTCGCAGAGGAAGGCGCCGGTTTCGGAGGTGACGACCCTGCCCCCCAGCTCGGCCTGCAGGGCCGGCGTGTCGAGGAGGTGGTCGAAGTGCGAGTGGGTCACGAGGAAGGCGTCGATCCGCCCGGGGATGGCCCCGGCCTGCCGGGCCTCGACCAGAACCGCCGGATCTGGAGCGATGGGGGCTTGAAAGAGCACATCGCGGAGGGGGACTCGGGAGAAGAAGGGATCGACGAGGATTGCCTCGCGCCCCGAGCGCAGAAGGTAGCCGTTCACCCCGAGGTAAGTCACGCTGAGCCCCTCGGCGGCGGGGGCGGGAGCGCTCTGGGCGGGGACGCCGACGAGGAGATCGCGATGGGGGCCGAGCCGGTTCGAGCAGGAGACGGCGAGGAGCGCGGCGAGGCCGGCGAGGAAGGCGGTCGCGGAACGGTTCACGATTCCATGAAAGGGTCAAAGTTCCACCGAGTAAAGCGTCATTTCCCCCCTGCGCCCCCGAATGGGAACCGGATCGAGCCGCTCCGCGGCGGGGCGGGGATCGGCCGACTCGTAGGTCGAGGCGGAGATGAGAAGGGGGCGCTTCAGTTCCTTGGTCAGGCCCTCGATGCGGGCGGCGGTGTTGACGGTGTCGCCGATGGCAGTGTATTCCATGCGCCGGGGCGAGCCGATCGTGCCGACCACGGCCGGCCCGGTGTGGATGCCGACGCCGATGCGCACCGGCTCGAAGCCCTGCGCGGCGAGCTTCGCGTTGAGCCCCTCGAGACCGAGGAGCATGGCCCGGCCCGCCGCGACGGCCTCGGCGGCGTGCAGCGCGGAGCGGCCCGTGGCGCCGAAGAGGGCCATGATGCCGTCGCCGACGAGCTGGTTCACGATGCCGCCATGCTCCTCGATCAGGCCGGTCATGTGCTCGTGGTAGAGGTTCAGCAGCTTGACCGCGTCGCCGGGAGCGAGCCCTTCGCAACGCGTTGTGAAGCCCCGCAGGTCGGCGAAGAGCACCGAGAGGACGCGCTCGACGCCGCCCAGCTCCTCTTCGTGGTGGAGGAGCTGCTCGGCGATTTCGCGACCGACGTGGCGGCCGAAGGTGCCGGCGATGCGCTCCTTCTCGCGCAGCCCGGCGACCATGCCGTTGAAAGCGTCGGCGAGTACGCCGAATTCGTCGGCGCGCAGGTGGTTCACGTTCGTCTCGAGGTCTCCGCGCCCGACCCGGTCGGCGGCGCGGCGCAGCTCCTCGACCGGGGTCACGACGAGCCGCGCCATCAGCACGCTGCTGACCACTGCGCAGAGGATGCCCGTGCCAGCCACCGCGAGGGCGAACCCGACGTCTCCGTCCGACGGGGTCGGGTCGATCAGCAGGAGCAGCAGCGAGAGGATCGGGCAGATGCTCGCGGCGAGGGTCCAGAGCTTCCCCCGGCCCGAGACGGAGAGGTGGAAGGCGCCCGAGAACTTTGCCGGGCTCTCGTCGCGGAAGAGGCAGGGAAACAGGAGCCGCTGCCGCGCCCAGTCGATGGAGAAATAGCCGATCGTCAGGGCGATGACGGCGGCGATGCAGACCGAAACGGGAAAGTGGAACCAGACGTGGCGGTTGATCGCCTCGCCCGAGAGGACCAGCCCGAGGTGGAGCGACGGGATGCTGAGGAACCAACCCGCCGCGGCGATGGCGGCGGCGACGACCGGCAGGTTGACGGCGCGGCGGCGCAGCGTGTCGAGGGCTGCCTCGTCCCGGGGGCGGCGGCGCAGCCGGAAGACGGCCCAGGCCCACAGGGCGAGCAGCGGCGGGTAGGCGAAGGCGTTGTAGAAGGCGATGGACGATTTGAAGGCGGCCTGCTGCGCCTCGGTCAGGAGCGGGGGGATGTGGAGCAGGTTGTAGACGATGTTGAAGACGGAGCCGACGGCCTGGGCGAGGAACATCAGGCCGAAGATCGCGAGCAGGCCCGGCCAGCCGGGGCGCTCGGCGAGTGCGGGAGCGGTGGATTTCGCGGGCGCGTCGATGGAAAGGGATGCCACGGAAGCGCCTCTTTGTCGAACAGCGAGCTTAGCAGTTTCACAAGTCAAGATGCAGGGCGATCATTCAAATTAACTATCACACGATCAGTTTTCTTTGTTCGAGATCTGGGGGGTGATGTGTTTTTGCGGAGCAGGTCGGATGCTTGCCTTTGGTGGAGTTGTCTACCACTGTGATGGAGGGTGTCTGTGAGCCGACGCGATCCTTGAATCAATGCGGATGCGTTCGGGAAATCGAGGCGTGGGAGATGCGTTTCCGTTTGCGGAATCGGCCTGCCCTGTTTATCTGACTTCCCCCAGCCCCGCCCCCGGATGAACGTCCACCATCTCGAGCTCTTCTACTATGTCGCCAAGCACGAGGGTATTACCGAGGCGGTGCGGAAAATGCCCTACGGCATCCAGCAACCAGCGGTGAGCGGCCAGATCCTCCAACTGGAGCGCTCCCTCGGGGTCAAGCTGTTCCAGCGCCGTCCCTTCGCCCTGACTCCGGCCGGCGCGGAACTCTACGAGTTTGTTCAGCCCTTTTTTTCGCAGTTGGAGGGAGTCGCCGCACAGCTCCGCGGCGAGGAAAGCCACCACTTGCGCCTGACCGCTTCGGCTTCGGCTCTCGGCAACCACCTTCCCGAGGTTCTCCAGATGCTGCGCTTGGAGGTGCCGGACCTCCGGCTGACTCTGCGCGACCTTCAAAGTTCGGACTTCGAAACGTCGCTGCGGCGGCACGAATCCGACATCGCCATCACCGTGGCGCAGCGCAAGACGGGTCCCGGTCTTCAAGCGACGAAGCTCCTCGATCTGCCCCTTGCTCTGGCCGTTCCGAGCTGGTCGACGATCGATTCGTTCGAATCCCTCGCGGCAACGGCGGTGGGCGGGCAGGTGCCGCATCCCTTGGTTTCGCTCCCGAAGTCTGAGCCGGTCGCCCAGCTCTTCCAACGCGGTCTCCTCGCGACAGGGCGAAAGTGGGAGCCATCGATGGAGGTGTCCGAACTCGGGCTGGTCCTCGCCTACGCGGCCAAGGGCTTCGGCTTTGGCGTGGCTGTCGATGTGCCGGGAGCCGCTTGGCCGTCGGGCGTCCGGCGGCTGCGCTTGCCCGCCGAGTTCCCGCCTCTCGGTCTGGTGGCCTTCCACTGCGGCGAGCCGAAGCCCGTGGCGGCGCGTTTCCTCCAGCTTGTGCGTGAACGCGCCGTTCTGCTCAAGAAGGCTCTGCGGAAAGGCGGGCCGTCCTCCCCGGATCAAACGAGGTGACGGGCGAGCGAACTGAGCCCGCCGTCGTGCTCGGAAAGGGCGAGGAGGCGGCGTTTCGCCATCGGGACATGGGCGAGGAACTCCCGCTTTCCCTTGACCGCTCCGAGAAAGCCGTAGGCACCGAGCGCTTGCATGAGGCGCTGTGTCGCGCACTGAACGACTCGACGGTCGAAGGCGGCGCGGGAATCGTCGTCGCCGGCTTCCGACTTCAGGCGGAAGTAGTAGTCCGCAAGTTCCCGGGTCTGCCCCTCGGTGAACTCGCTGTAGGGATCGTAGATCATGGAGGCGAGGTCGTATTCCGGAAGTCCCCAGCGCAGTCCCTGATAGTCGATCAAGTAGCCGGATCCGTTGCGAAGCATGACGTTGGTGCTCTGGAAGTCGCGGTGTACCAGCGACCGGGGAAGGGCGCCGAGCTCGTCGGCGAGGACTGGGAAGGCGGGGTCCTCGCGGAGGCGCTCCACCGTTTCAGCATCGTGAAAACGCGCTACATACTGGGAGAGGAAATAGTCCTGCTCCCAAAGATAGAGAGAGGCGTCGAAGGGGCGCTCGAGTTCGGGAAGGTCGGACGGGACCGCTTCCTCCCGGATTCTGTGGAGGGGAAAGACGGCGCGCAGGGCCGATTCGTAGGCAGGGCGACGGGAGCAGGCCCAATCCGATCCGGCGAGGTCTCCCAGATCCATTTCTCCGAGGTCTTCCACCCAGAGGAGTCTGAGATCTTCGCGACGTGCAAGGATTCCGGGAGCGGCGACGCCGTGGCGATTCAGGAAATCGGTGATTGCGGCGAACCGCGGATTGTCGGCGCGGTCGAGACCGTAGTGCATCGCGATCGCGCTCCGTTCCCCGGCGTCGTCCGAGACCCGAACGAAGAGTCGCCCCGAACCTCCTTTTTCGATTACGGAAAAACGAAGGGACGCCTCGCTCCAGCCAGCGATGGCTTCCCGCGTATGTCTCTCGATTTCGGGTAGCTCCATCGCGCGCGAGCCGCCACCAAACCATTGATCGACCGACCGCGAAAGGGTTTTTCAGCGAGTTCGCGGGTTCGAGTCATGGACGACTCTTGGGAAAACGGAGCGGACGGGATTGTCGGGCTGGCGCCCGACGTGCGGTGTCGCTGCGGCTGCGCCTCCGCGAATTTTCGTGCGCTGGCGCGCCGTGGCACGCAAACCCGCTTCGCGGGTTCGAGTCATGGACGACTCTTGGGAAAACGGAGCGGACGGGATTG
>SLGN01000679.1 GCA_007123695.1 Verrucomicrobiales bacterium | reverse complement strand
GGCCAAGGTCTTCCTCGACCTGACGGATTCCATCGGGGTGGAGAGGGATTTCGAAGAGGGCGTGCTCGGGCTCGCCTTCCATCCGCAGTATGCGGAGAACGGCCGCTTCTTCGCCACCTTCTCCCGCCAGGGGCCCAAGAGGCTGGTCCTGGCCGAGTTCCGGGTGTCCGGCGACGATCCCGATGCGGCGGATCCCTCCAGCGAGAGGATCCTGCTGGAGGTGCAGCAGCCCGAGTGGAACCACAACTCCGGCAACCTTCTCTTCGATCCCCGCGACGGCATGCTCTTCCTCTGCGTCGGCGACGGCGGCATGAAGAACGGCGTCCATCTGCTCTCGCAGAAGCTCACGAGCTGGTCGGGCAAGGTGCTCCGCATCGACGTCGATGCGGCGACCGACTCCTCGCCCTACGGCATTCCCGCCGACAATCCCTTCGTCGGCACGCCCCACGCCGCGCCGGAAATCTGGGCCTACGGCCTGCGCAACCCCTGGGGCGTCGCGATCGATCCCGCCACGGATCTCTTCTTCCTCGCCGACGTCGGACAGGATCTCTACGAGGAGATCAACCTGATCGAAAAGGGCGGGAACTACGGGTGGAACTACAAGGAGGCGACCCACGTCTTCCCCGGCCGCGAAAGCCTCCTCGCCGCACTGGGGCAGCAGAAGCAGGTCGATCCGCCCAAGGACGCCGTCCTCATCGATCCGATCCACGAATACGACCGCAGCGACGGGCTCAGCATCACCGGCGGCTACGTCTACCGCGGCGAGGCCATTCCCGCCCTGCAGGGCTGCTTCCTTTACGGCGACTGGCGCTTCGGCAACTTCTGGGCGCTGCACTACGATGCGGATTCGAAGAAGGTGGTGGCCAACCACGTCCTGGAGCGGGCCGCGGATCCCGCCAATCCCACGGCCCAGCCGACCGGCTTCTACCCCGACGAGAACGGCGAGCCCATCGTGCTCGACTGGCGGGGCGCCATCTTCCGCATCGTGCCCGAGAGTTGACCCGGTCCATCGGTTTTCCGACGAAAACGGTGAGCCGCTTCGCCTATAAACTCCGTTGTCCTGCGCCCTCCCGGCCGAGGGCGCAGAACGCGTGAAATTTCCCTTGTCAATCTGGCGAAAGGGCGCACATTCCGGTCTGCCCCGGCGGTGACGCGGGGGTGGTTCCGAAAAGCAGCCGTAGCTCAACTGGATAGAGCATCTGACTACGGATCAGAAGGTTCGGGGTTCGAATCCCTGCGGCTGCGCCACCGGACCCTCGGGGTGTAGCGCAGGCTGGTAGCGCGCGTCGTTCGGGACGACGAGGTCGCAGGTTCGAATCCTGTCACCCCGACCACCCCGCCCGCAAGGCAGGCGGGAACGGATCGGCGGCGAGCAGAAATCTGGCCCCAATCCCCGCATGCCGAGCCTTTCCCCCGGAGCCCCCTGGTACCGCCGCCTGCACTGGCAGGTTCTCCTCTCGCTGCTGCTCGGCGTCGCCTTCGGACTCGCCGCGGTGAATCTCGGCTGGCAGGAATGGGCGCGGGACTGGATCGCGCCCTTCGGCACGGTCTTCATGAGCCTTCTCAAGTTCGTCGCCCTGCCCATGGTGGTGTTTTCGGTGATCAACGGCATCGCCTCCATCGGGGACCCCCGCCAGATCTCCCGCCTCGGCGGCCGGGCGCTCCTCTGGTTCCTCGGCTCCGCCCTCGTCGCCATCGGGACCGGTCTGGTCTTCGTCACCCTGCTGCGCCCCGGCGACGTCCTGCCGCAGGCGACCTCGGCCCAGCTCCTCGAGGCCTACGCGGGCGACGCGAGCCTGCGCGAGGCGAGCGCCGGGGGGATGCGGACGAGCGGCCCGCTGCGCTTTCTCGTCGAAGCCGTTCCCGACAACCTCCTCGGTGCGGTGGGGAACAACGCCCGCATGCTCCAGGTCGTCGTCGCCGCCGTGATGATCGGCTGGACTCTGCTGCTGATGCCGCGGGAGCAGGCCCGGCCCCTGCTGAGCCTCTGCGAAAGCGCCGGAGGGCTCTTCACCCGCCTCGCCCACGGCGTCGCGATGCTCTCGCCCGTGGGCGTCTTCGCCCTCATCACCGCGACGATCGTGGCGATCTCGGGCGAGGATCCTTCGCAGGCGCTCCGCCTGCTGGAGGCCCTCGCCTTCTACGTCGCCACGGTGGTGGCGGCGCTCGCCTTCCACCAGTTTGCGACCTACTCGCTCGTGATCCGCTTCGTCGTGGGCCGTTCGCCCCGCGAGTTCTTCAAGGGCATCGCCCCGGCCCAGCTTCTCTGCTTCAGCACGTCCTCGACTTCCGCGACCCTGCCGGTGACGATCGAGTGCTGCGAAAAGAATCTCGGCGTGCCGCCCCGCATCGCCCGTTTCGTCGTGCCTCTCGGGACGACAGTGAACATGGACGGCAGTTCCCTATTCCAGGCCGTCGCCGCCGTCTTCATCGCCCAGGCCCTCGGCGTGGAGCTCGCCGCGGCCGACTACGCCCTGCTCGTCGGCACCTGTCTCGTGGCGGGGATCGGGACCGCTCCGGTGCCGGGCTCGGGGCTGGTCATGCTCGCAATGGTCCTCTCGGCCCTGGAAATCCCGGTCGAGGGCCTCGCCCTCATCATCGGGGTGGACCGCATCGTCAACATGTGCCGGGCCACCGTGAACGCCATCGGCGACAGCGTCGTCGCCGTGCTGCTGGCCCGCTTCGGCGACGAGGACGATGAGGAGGAAGAAGGGGAGGGGGAGGCGGCATGAAGCGCATCCTTCTCGTCGGCGGGGGACTGGTGGGTCTCGGCACAGCGAGGGCGGTGCAGGCCCGCTTTCCCGGCGCGGCCCTGGTGCTGATCGAAAAGGAACCGGGTCTCGGCCGCCACCAGAGCACCCACAACAGCGGCGTGCTCCACTGCGGGCTCTCCTACCGGCCCGGCTCGCTCAAGGCCCGGCTCGCGGTCGCGGGCATCGAGAAGATGACCGCCTACTGCCGCGAGCGCGAAATTCCCCACGAGATCTGCGGCAAGGTCGTCGTGGCCGCCGCCGAGGAGGAACTGCCCCGTCTCGACGAACTGCTGCGCCGGGGCGCCGCCAACGGATTGACCGGACTCCGACGCCTCGACCGATCCGGCCTCCGCGCCCTCGAGCCGCACGCGGGCGGCATCGCGGGCGCGCATGTGCCGCAGGAGGGCATCGCCGACTACCGGGCCGTGTGCGAGTCCCTCGCGCGCGACCTGCGCGAAGCCGGAGGCGAGATCCGCACCGGCGCCGCCGTCGTCGCCGCGGAACGCCGCCGCGACGGATGGACGCTGCGCACCGCCGACGGAGGGGAAATCCAGGGCGACTACCTCGTCAACTGCGCCGGTCTCCACTGCGACCGCGTCGCCGAGATCGCCGGAGAGCGGCGCGACCTGCGCATCGTCCCCTTCCGCGGAGAATACTACGGGCTCCGCCGCGAGAGCCGCCACCTCGTGCGGAACCTGATCTATCCCGTGCCCGATCCGGCCTTTCCCTTCCTCGGCGTCCACTTCACCCGCCTCGTCGGCGGCGGAGTCGAGGCCGGGCCGAACGCGGTGCCGGCCTTCGCCCGCGAAGGCTACCGCTACCGCGACATCGACCTGCGCGACCTCGCCGACGCCTTCGGCTTTTCCGGCCTCTGGCGCTTTCTGCGGCGGCATCCGCGCATGGTCGTCCACGAGCTGCGCCAGTCGCTCAGCAAGGAGATCTTCTGCCGGTCGCTGCAGCGGCTCGTGCCCGATGTCACCGTCGCCGACCTCGAACCCGGCGGCGCCGGAGTGCGGGCCCAGGCCATGTCGTCCCAGGGCGACCTGTTGCAGGACTTCGAAGTCCGCCAGAGCGAACGGGCCCTGCACGTGCTCAACGCGCCCAGTCCCGCCGCGACCGCCTCGCTCGCCATCGGCGAACACCTCGCCGGCCTGATCCCCGAATGATGGCCCGACCGGGGCAAATCGACCGCCGACGCATGCCCGGGAACGGGGCAGGGGAGGGGGCCGCCGTGACCGACCCCGCAGAGAATGGCGCGAAAAAATCCCGGACCGCAGCCCTTTCCGCAGTGGCGACTGGAAAAACTCGCCTATACTGAACGCTTGCCCCGCCTCTCGATGGCCCTGCTCGTCACCTACGTCCTCATCGCCCTGGTCTTTTCGTTTCTCTGCTCCTTGCTCGAGGCGAGCCTACTCTCCATCACCCCGGCCGCGGTGAAGAGCGCCGAGCAGCGCGGAGCCCGCTGGGCGGCGGCGATGAAGTCCTACAAGCTCGACATCGACCGGCCTCTCTCGGCCATCCTCACGCTCAACACCGTCGCCCACACCATGGGCGCTGCGGGGGCCGGGGCCCAGTATGCCCGCCTCTACGGCAACGCCGGCGAGGCGGTGTTCGCCGGGCTGCTCACCCTCGCGATCCTCGTCGTCACCGAGATCATTCCCAAGACGCTCGGCTCGCGCTACGCCGTGCCTCTCGCAGGCTTCACGGCGGCGGTGCTGCCGCCGCTCATCACCGTGCTCGCGCCGCTGGTCTGGCTGTCCCAGCGGCTCACCCGGCTGATCACCGCACCGGAGCAGGAGAGGCCCCTCGCCCATCGGGAGGAACTGCTCGCCATGACCCGGCTCGGCGCCGAATCGGGCCAGCTCGATGCCCAGGAAAGCCGTTTTGTGCAGAACATCATCCAGCTCAACTTGATGCGGGTCTCCGACATCATGACCCCGCGACCCGTGATCTTCGCCCTGCCCGAATCGACCCCGCTCACCGAATTCGTCGAAGTGGTCGAGGACAAACCCTTCAGCCGCATCCCCGTCTACGGAAACAGCCTCGACGAGATCGCCGGATTCGTCATCCGTGGCGAAGCGCTCGTGGCCCACCTCAACGACAAGACGGGCGCTGCGACCCTGGCCGACGTGGCCCGGCCCCTCGCCGCCGTGGTCGACCATGTCGCGCTGGATTCCCTGTTCCGCACCTTCATTGCCGAGCGCCATCAGATCATGCTCGTCGTCGACGAGTTCGGCTCGACCATCGGACTCGTCACCTTCGAGGACATCATCGAGACCATCTTCGGATTCGAGATCGTCGATGAGAAGGACACCATCGCCGACCTCCAGCAGCACGCCCGCAACCTCTGGCGCGCCCGCGCCCGCGGCATGGGTCTCGAACTCGGCGACATCGAGTCGCCCGTTCGGTAGCGACTGGAGGCTGCGGTTTTTTTGGGCTTGCGGACTTGACGCGGAAGACCGCAGCGAGTCGCTTGTCATACTTGGATCGAAACCGCCCCTTCCCGCACCCATGAAGCTTTCCGTCAAAAAGCGCACTGCAGACCGGCTCCGTCTCGATCTGCGGTCAAATTCTCTCATCCTTCTCTTCAGCGGCGGTCTTTTCGTCGCCATGGGCATCATCACGATCTGGGCGGTCGGCGTGCGGACCGTGCTCGAGGTCGATGGCGAGGGGCTCAGTTTCGAGAAAAGCCGGTTCGGGAGGCAGTCGCCCGACAGTTTCGTTCTTCCGGCGGCGGAGATCGAGGGCATCGAGATCGTTCTGCGGGAGGGAGGAATCAGCCCTTCCTACGAAATGGTCGTGAAAACGGCGGACGGAGACCGCGACACCGCGTTTCCCAATGCCGATGGCGATCGGAAGCGCGAACTCGTGGCGCAGAGCTTGGAGGTCCTTTCCGGCGGCGGCGAAGCCTTCCGGCACGAGGACGACGGTGCCTTCGTCGGACTGCTGCTCGGCTTGGTCTGCATCGGTGGGGGGCTCCTCTGCTGGAGGGCGATCCAGAAGGTCGCCGTCGTCGGCGACCGGGATGCCGGCACCCTTTCGATTCGCCGCAAGCCGAGGCGTCTCGGCAGGGAGTCGCTCCGGCTCGAGGAAATCGTCGGCGTGGGCATCGGCGAAAGCGTTTTCGATACCGGCAGGCACCGGGTGGTGAGCTACCAGGTCGAAATCGAGCTTCGGGACGGCACGAAGATCCCGGTCGCCGTCGGCCCCGCCTTCACCGACGCCTCGGCCGAGAAGACGCGAACCCGGCTCGACGAGTGGATCGCCGGGCGTTCCGCATAGCTGCGTAGCGGCGTGTTTTGGGCGGGGATGGCAAGGCTCGTGGGACTTCGACCGATCCTGGGGCAGCGGACCTTGGGCTTTCCGGGATGTTCCACGTTGTCGGATCATTTGGCCTTGTCGCGGTGGCTGGGATGGATAGGGTCGAAGGTCATGAGTTCGTTTTCGAAGCTGCTGGATAAGATCGTCGATTGCTGCGGCGAAGACGCGCGGGACTCGCGTCGGATCGCCGGATGCCTGGAGGAAAGGGCACGGTCC
>SLGN01000579.1 GCA_007123695.1 Verrucomicrobiales bacterium | reverse complement strand
CCCGCCAGGCCGGACACGGCGTGGATTTCCATTTCCAAAGGCAAGGGTGGCATACGCGGTGCCATCCGGCGTCCCTGCCTAGCCCGCATTTCTCATGCCCCTCCTGCTGCGACTTGCTGCGGCCCGCCCTCGCTTCGTTCCACCTCGGATTTCCCTTGGACAGTATGTTCTCATACAGCCCGGCGGGAAATCCGGGCCGCGCCTCGCGAGGACGCGTCCTCGCGGCGTCTCGCGACGAAGCGGCATGAGAAATGCGGGCTACGGCAGGCGTCATCCCGGCGTGGGGAACGGCGTTCTCCGTGCGAAGTTAAAGCCATGAAGCTGCTGTCCCTCGCCGTTGGTCTCGTCTCGCTGCACCTTTGCCCGCCGCCACTCTCCGCAGAGGAGCCCCTGCGTCTCGCCGTGTTCCGGGCCGATGCGACGCCGCCGATCGGATCGCCCGTGGCCTACGCCCCGGCCCGTTCCATCGAGGATCCGCTCAGCGCCCGGGGCGTCGTGCTGCTCGGCGCGGGCGAGCCCATCGTGCTGTGTGCGGTCGATTGGATAGGCATCGGAAACGGAGGCCACGACGCTTGGTGCGCCGCCCTCGCCGAGGCCGCCGGCACCTCTCCCGAGCGGGTCTCCGTCCACGTGCTGCACCAGCACGACGGAGTGCGTTGCGACTTCGACGCCGAGGCCCTGCTGGAGGCGCACGGGCTCGGCGGGGTGCGTTTCGACGCGGACTTCGCCCGCCGCGTCATCGCCGACACCGCGGCGGCCTTGCGCGTCGCTCTCGAAAAGGCCGAGCGGATCACCCACTACGGACTCGGCGAAGCGCGGGTCGAGAAGGTCGCCTCGAGCCGCCGCATCGTCGGCCCGACCGGCCGTCTCCTGCTCTCCCGCATGAGCGCCTCGCGCGCGCCCGAGGCACGCGAGGCGCCCGAGGGCACCATCGATCCGATGCTCAAGGCGATCAGCTTCTGGCAGGACGACCGGCCCCTCGCCTGCCTCACCTACTACGCCACCCATCCGCAGAGCTACTACGGGAAGGGCGACGTCACCGCCGAGTTCGTCGGACTCGCCCGGGCGCGGCGCGAGGAGGAGACCGGCCTGGCCCACATTCATTTCAACGGGGCCTCCGGCAACGTCGCGGCGGGGAAATACAACGACGGATCGCCCGAGAACCGGCCCGTTCTCGCCGGCAGGATGGCCGAGGGCATGAGGCTGGCTTGGGAGGCTACGGAGAGGCGTCCCCTGTCCGCCGACGAGGTCGGCTGGAAGACCCGCCCGGTAAGCCTGCCCCTCGGCACCCATCTGGTGCGGGCCGAACTCGAGTCCGTCCTCGCCGACGAGACGGCCGAGGAGCGTCTCCGCCTCGGCGCTGCCACGAAGCTCGCCTATCTCGCCCGCCACGAGTCCGGACATCGCATCCCGCTTCATTGCCTCGAGATCGGCGACGCCCGCGTCCTCCACATGCCGGGGGAACTCTTCGTCGAATACCAGCTCGCCGCGCAGGCGATGCGCCCCGATCTCTTCGTCGCCATGGCCGCCTACGGCGACTATGGCACCGGCTACATCGGCACGGAGGTCGCCTACGGTCAGGGCGGCTACGAGACGCAGCCCCGCAGCAGCAACACTGCGCCGGAAGTGGAAGGCGTGCTGATGGAGGCCATGGACGCCCTGCTCGGGCCGGCGGCGGAGCCGAACGAGGCGGATAGCCCCGAGCGTTAGTCTCCGTCTTCCCCGGCGAGGGTTCCGAGCCGGTCCTCGCGCCAGCGACGGAGAAAGGCGGAGCAGCCGTCCTCGAGCAGGTCGAGCACCTCCTCGAAGCCCTCGGGCCCTCCGTAGTAGGGATCGGGAACCTCGGTGTGGGGATGCTCTTCGCAGAGCCGGCAGAAAGGGACGAGGCGCGCCTGCGGCGCCCGGCAGCGCCGCCGCAGCGCTTCGAGGTCGGCGAGGTTGCTCGCGTCCATCGCGAAGAGCCAGTCGAACTGCTCGAAATCCTCGGCCCGGGCCTGGCGGGCGCGGCCTTTCATGGGGATGCCGCGGGCCTTCGCCGCCGCAGCCATGCGCCGGTCGGGAGGCGAGCCGATGTGGTAGCCCGCCGTCCCCGCCGAATCGACTTCGAAGCGGGCGTCGAGCCCCTCGGCGGCGAGGAGGTGCTTCATCACGTTTTCGCCGGCGGGCGAGCGGCAGATGTTCCCGAGGCAGACGAAGAGGAGGCGGGTGGGTTCCGGCATGGCGGGTGGGAGGGCGGCTCCGCCGCCGTTCTTGGTTCTTGGTTCTTGGCGTTCGGGGGAGAAGGTGAGGGGGCTTGGGTGCTGGTGAACCCAGGGGTCCCGCTTGAGAGAGGGCGAGAGTTGACCGGTGCCGAGGACGAAGGGGCGTCAGGGGGCCTTGAGTTCCGTTCCGGGGAGGAAGTCGCCGCCTTCGCCGAAGCGGACGAGGTTCGCGGTGGTGACCCGGGCGATTTCCGAAAGGGCCTCTTCGGTGAGAAAGCCCTGGTGCGAGGTGATGAGCACGTTGGGGAAGCTGACGAGCCGCGCGAGGTCGTCGTCCTGGAGCACGTCGTGGGAGAGATCCTCGAAGAAGACGCCTTCCTCGATTTCGTAGACGTCGAGGGCGACGCCGCCGAGCTTGTGGCTCTTGAGCGCGCCGATGAGCGCGGTGGTGTCGACGAGCCCGCCCCGGCTCGTGTTGACGAGGTAGGCGCCGTCCTTCATCATGGCGAGGGCGTCGCCGTCGACGAGGTAATGGGTCTCGGGGGTGAGCGGGGTGTGCAGGGAGACCACGTCGGCGGTGGCGAAGAGTTCCTCGAGCGGCACGTAGAGGCAGCCGGTCTCCCTCGCCCACTCCTCGTCCGGGTAGAGGTCGTAGACGAGTACTTTCATGCCGAAGCCCCGCAGGATCGAGGCGGTGAGCCGACCGATCTTGCCGGTGCCGACGATGCCGGCGACGCGTCCGTGGAGGTCGAAGCCGACGAGACCGCTGAGCGAGAAGTTGTGCTCGCGCACCCGGTTGTAGGCCCGGTGGATCTTGCGGTTCATGCTCAGCAGCAGGGCGACGGTGTGCTCCGCCACGGCGTGGGGCGAATAGGCGGGAACCCGTACGATGCGGATGCCGATTTCGGCGGCGGCGCGCAGATCGACTTGGTTGAAGCCGGCGCAGCGCAGAGCCACGAGCCGCACCCCGCCCCGCTCCAGAGCCTCGAGGCAGGGGCGGTCGATGGCGTCGTTGACGAAGACGCAGACGGCTTCGGCGCCGACGGCGCTCGGTGCGGTGGAGGCGTCGAGGCGGAAGGCGTGGAACTCGTATTTCACCCCCGCCGCATCACCTTCCTTGACGAAGAAGAGGTGGTCGTAGGGCTTGGCATCGTATAAGGGAACGGTCGTCATCGAGTCCAAATAGATCGCCCAGTGGCGTCTCTCATGCAAATCTTGCGCCACATTCCCCGCCGTGCGCCGCATCCGACGGGTTTTCGCATCCGCTCCATCCCAGCGTCATGGACTTGCCGCCCGGACGCTTTTCAGGTAATCTCCGGGAATGTCTTCCCAGTCTTTCGACTGCATCCCGGCGATCAAGGCGCTCGGCGAGGAATCGCGGATGCGCATCGTCCGCCTCCTCCTGGCGCGCCCGCATTGCGTCATGGAGATTTCCGAAAGCCTGGGCCTCACTGTCTACAATGTCTCGAAGCACCTCCGCATCCTTCGCGAGGCGGGGCTCGTCGAGCTGGAGAAGCACGGCCAAAAGCGGGTCTATTCCCTTGTCCCCGCCTTGAGTGCGGAGCTCTCCGAGCCCGCCCAGATCCTCGACCTCGGCTGCTGCCAGTTCGATTTTTCGAAGCTGCCGGAATAGCGGGCGGCGCAGCCCGGCTTCCGCATCCTCGGGCAAAGGATGGCGGTCTCTCCCGCGCTGATTCCACCTCGCGCGAATGCGGCGTTTGCTCGACGATTTTTTCGCGATAATCGCTTGCGCAGCGTTACGGGAGTGATACAAGGAGCGGTTTTCTTATTTGCCGTCTTGTGCAAATACAGTCCTCGCCCATGACCCCGCCGCCCCGATTTCTGTTCCGGCGTGCCGCCCTTCTGGCGGTTGCGCTTTCCCCCGCGATCACCCTCGACCTGCCGGCCCAGGATGCCTCGGCCGAGTCGGTGGATTTGCCCGAAACGGTGGTGGTGTCGCCGCCCCGCGCGCCGGTCCAGTTCCGGCCCGCTCCCCGCACGGCAACGCCCGAATCGACCGAGCCGCTGGTGCTCGACGACCTGCTGCCCGAGCGCGTCGCGGGCGCTTCCGGGGCGACCTTCCTCCCCGCCACCGGGCTCGACCTGCTCGGGGTGCGCGAGCCGCAGGACGTGGTGCGCTATGCCCCGAACCAGCACGCCACCGACTCGGGCTCGCGGTCCTTCGGCGACGTCTACTCGGCCCGGGGCCTCACCAACACCCTCTTCTTCGGGTCTCCATCGACGACGATCTACGTAGACGACGTACCATTCGGCGAGACCTTCACCTACGCGCAGAACTTCGGTCCGGTGAAGAACATCGAGGTGCTGCGCGGACCGCAACCGACCCGGGTCGGACGCAGCGTCTACGGCGGCCTCATCAACGTGACGACGGAGCGTCCCGGCGACTCCCTCCAGTTCAGCGGGAACTACCGCTACGGGTCCTTCGAGCGGCACGGCTTCGACGCCTTCGTGATGGGGCCGGTCGGCGACCGCGCCTCCTTCCGCTTCGGCGGCGGCTACGAGCGGCACGACGGCTTCCTCGTCAACACGCTCACGGGCCGGACGGTGGACTTTCAGGAGAGCCTCTACTTCGACGGCGCCGTCTACGCCCAGATCGCCCCCGACTGGGAGCTTGGGTTCATCGCCGGCTACAACGAGCAGCGCGACGGGGCTCCGCGCCTGACCTCGCTGGACCGCACCACCGGCTTCTACACGGTTTCCTCCGACATCGACGGAGAGCAGTTCCGCTCGACCAACCACCAGGCCGTCCGCCTCTACCATGAGAACGAGCGGTTCAAGTTCCTCAGCGTCACGGCCCACCGCGGCTTCGACCTCAATCCCTACACAATCGACCTCGACTTCACTCCCCGCCCCCTCGGCTTCACCTCCCTGAGCCAGTCGCAGGAATTCTGGAGCCAGGAGTTCCGCTTTTCGGACAACGATCCCGATGCTGACTGGGGATGGAACGCGGGCATCTTCGGATCGACCAGCCGCATCCGAGGGGCAGGACTGAGGGGGCTCTTCTTGCAGGATTCGGGCAGGGTCAACACCGTCACGAACATCAACCAGCCGATTCCCTTCCCACCCTTCACCCTGCCCCTGACGGTGCGCTCGACCACCCAGCTCGAGACCGACGTCGATCTGGAGCAGCTCACCCTGCACACCATCGACGAGGAGGCCTTCGCCATCTACGGGGGCACGGAATACCGGGGCTTCGACCGGCTCGTGCTGCGTGGCGGGGCCAGGCTCGACTGGGTGCGGCGGTCCATCACCAGGGACAAGTCGCAGGCCGGGAACGCGACCACCGTCGCGACGACCACCAGCACGATCGATCCGGTGCCGCCCTTTCCGCCCTTCCCCAATCCGCCCGACGACGTGCGCACCATCGTGACCCCGCTCGACGCGACGCAGCGGCGCCTTGCCTTCCGCGACGAATGGGTCCACCTCACCCCGACCCTCGGCGCTGACTTGCGGGTCACCGACAATTCGGTCCTCTACACCAACACTGCCTACGCCTTCAAGCCCGGCGGGTTCACCGCCTACGCCGACGACCCGCGCTTCGTGCCTTTCGACGAGGAAAAGGTCTGGACCATCGAGACCGGGATGCGGTCCGACTGGCTCGGCGGCCGCCTCCAGACCAACCTGCTCGGCTACTACAGCTCGGTGCGGGGCTACCAGGTCGAGCGCAGCTTCACCCCCGTGGACTTCGCCGTCTTCAACGCCGACCGTGCCGAGATCTTCGGGGTCGAGTTCGAAGCCTCCTTCGCCATCACCCCGACCCTCGATTTCGTCGGCGCGCTCGGCTACACCAACGCTCGGCTCACCGACTACGTCGATCCGGTTACGGGGCGCGACCTCAGCGGCGTCACGGCGCCCTTCGTGCCCGAGTTCGACGCCATCGCCGCCCTCGACTACCACCTCGAGAACGGTTTCTTCGCCCGGCTCGAGCTCCGCGCCCTCGGCAACGTGCGCTTCGACGACTTCAACCGTCCCGACTTCGAGCAGCGCGCCTACAGCTTGCTCAACAGCATGGTCGGCTACCGCAAGGACGGCTGGACTGCGGCGATCTTCGGCACAAACCTCGGCCAGACGCAGTACT
>SLGN01000350.1 GCA_007123695.1 Verrucomicrobiales bacterium | reverse complement strand
TGGCGGCCTGGATGGTGATGCCGTAGGCGTCGAGGCCCTCGACCAGGCCGGTGCGCACAGTGATGTCCCCGGTGTAGGTGCCGGGGGCTCGAAAGTAGGCACCATTGCCGATGTAGGCATAGTTGTAGCTGGCACCGTTGCGCGCGGCGATGAGGTCGAGCTTGCCTCCGGCTTCGACGAGGATGTTTCCACTGTAGCCCAAGGCACCGCTCGCATCCCCGACATTCGAGCGAGTGCCTCCGTGCCCAATCTGGGCCGAAGCATAGGAACGAGACGTGTAAACTGCGAACTGAGGCCCGAGCAGCTCGATATGCCGCCCCGCCTTCACCGTGACGGAACTCTCGGCGAAGCTGGAAAGGGCGGCGAGGTGGTTGCCATGGCCGATGGTGGCGCTGGCGTAGTTGCCTGTGCCCGCGTGCAGCAGGACGTCGTCCTCGGCCTCGACGAGGATGTCGCCGGGCCCGATGGAGGAGAGGGCGGCGCTGGTCGTGGCACGTCCGCCGTGGCCGATCTGGACGGCGGCGGTGTCGGAGGTGCCGCCGCGGGCCTCGACGCTGCCGCCCGAGAGGACGGTGACGGCACCCTCGTGGTGGCCGATATGGCGGGAGCCCCCGTGGCCGATCTGCGAGTAGGTGTTGCCCCCGGTGCCGCCGTTGAGGGAGACGCCCCCGGCGGCTTCGACGAAGACCGAGCCTACGAGCGAGCCCTGGCCGAAAACACCGCTCACCTCAGCGCCACCGTGCCCGATCTGGGTGTAGCCGTTGGCGATGCGGGAGACGAGGGAGACCGCGCCGGCGCCCTCGATGCGGATGTCGCCGCCGCGATTGCCGTTCCAGGCGTTGCCGCCATGGCCGATCTGGGCGTAGGCGCCCGAGCCCGCCCCGGCGAGGACGCCGACGTCGCCGGGCTCGCAGAAGCTGATGGAGATCGGCGCATTGATCGTCGCGCTCGTCGCCCCGGTGCCTCCGTGGCCGATCTGGGCGTAGGCGGCGCTGGCGCTTCCCCCTTGCAGGGAGAGGCCTCCCTCCTTGAGGAAGATCTGGATCCCGCCCGTAGCCGCCCCGCTCCCGTCGGTGCGGAAGCCGAACTGGGTCGAGGCGTTGGCGGCGCCGTTGCCACCGACCAGGGAGAGCCCATAGCCCGCCACGGTGTTGGCGCCGCCGCGGCTGCCGACGGCAACGCGCGAGGTCTGGGCAGCCGAGCCGAGGGTGACGGTGGCCCCGCCGTTGCCGAAGGTGCCGCAGTCGTTGAAGTCGATCCCGATGCCGGGGTTGGAGATGACCGGCTCGCAGAGGTTGCCGTTGTTGAAGGTGACGCTGCCGGGCGTGGGCGTGCCGACGCCGTTCCATCCCGCCACGAGGGTCACTGCGCCGCTGCCCGCGTTCTGGTAGCTGCTGAGCATGGTGACGTTGCCTCCGGTGATGACGAGGAAATCGTCGGAGGTGTTCACGAAGGCGTCGCCGCTGTCGATGACGTAGTCGGTGTCGGAGTCGTCGATGATGACGATGCTGCCGAGGCCGATGTTGCCGTTGATGATGGTGCTCTCGTCGGCGCTGGCGTAGGCGGGCATGAAGATGGAACCGTTGGCGACCTTTTGGTAGCCGTCGCCGCCGAGGTAGTCGGCGGCTTGGAGGCCGTTGTTGTTCTGGTGGAAGAAGAAGACGTTCCCCTGGCCCGCCGCGCCGGTCCCGCCGCTGCCGACGAGGTCGCCCTGGGCGAAGAGGTGGACGCCGCCGCCGCGCTGCCCGAGGGAGCTGCGGGCGCCGTCGCCGTGGCCGAACATGGCGTAGGCCGAGCCGCCCGAACCTCCCGCCAGGCTAAGGTCGCCGGTCTCGGCGACGACGTAGAGGTCGCCGGTCATCGCTCCGCTGGTGCCGATGCCGCCGTGCCCGATCTGGGCGTAGGCGCCGGTGCCCGGCCCCGCCAGGAGCGAGATGCCGTCGGTCTCCCGGGCCACGACGACGATCTTGCCGTCGAGGTCGCCGGTCACGATGCGACCGCCGTGGCCGATCTGGACGTAGTTGCCGGTGTCGCCTGCCCCGCTCGCGTCCATGGCGATCGCGCCGCCGGCGATGACGCAGATTTCCCCCTGCATCGCGCCGGGCGAGGTCGCCCCGCCCATGCCGATCTGGGCGAAGGAATCGATGCCCGACCCGGAGACCATGGTGATGTCGCCCGTTTCGGAAACGACCCGGATGGCGTCGCCTGCCGCGCCGTGGCTGCCGGTCTGGGCGGTGCCTCCGTTGCCGATCATGGCGTAGGAGCGGTTGCCGGCACCGGCGGCCATGTGGATGTCGGAGCTCACGACGACCGTGACCGAGCCGTCGATGTTCCCGGCCCGCGTAGAAGAGCCGCCGTTCCCGATCATCGCGTAGCTGCTGTAGCCGCCGTCGCCGCCCCTCAAGGTCAAGCTGCCGTCGGAGACGGTGAGGCTGACGTCGCCGGAGATGCGGCCGTTGGCCCCGTTGCCCGCACCGTAGCCGCCGCCGCCGATGTGGGCCTGCGCGGCGGTGCCGTTCGAGGCGATCAGGGAAACGTCGCCGCTGCCGACGGTCACGGTGACGTCGCCGATGCGGTCGCCTCGGAAGAAGCGGCTCTGCATCCCGATCGCGGCCTGCGCGAGGGTGCCGGTACCCGCTTCCAGGGCGAGCCCGCCCCCCGCGATCTCGACGAGGGTGTTCGAGGTGATGGAACCGATCGCGTTGTTGTTCGAGCTGCCGATAGTCGCGGAGGCGTGGGAGCCGCCTCCGCCGCGGAGGACGATGCCGTCGTGGACGCCGCCTCCGAGCGACCTCACGATGGTGTCGCCGGAGAAGTCGCCATCGACCTCGAAGCCGCCGTTGCCGATCTGGGCGAAGGCACGCGTCGAACGGCCCTCGAGCGAGATCCCGCCGCCGGCGGAGGTGACGGTGACGGTGCCCGAGGCGTCCATGTTGCCGGGGTTGGCGGCGGCCGCGGTCGAGCGGGTACCGCTGCCGATCATGACGAAGGCCGACTCGGCGTTGCCCGCCCGCATCTCCACGCCGTCGTCGGCGCCCGTGCCCGTGGTCGTGACGGTGACGTCGTTGCCGGTGGAAGCGCCGGCGATGTAGGCGCCGCCGTTTCCGATCATGGCGTAGCTGTGGGTGCCGGTGCCGCCGTTCATGACCAGCCGACCCGCCTCGATTTCCACGTTCGCATCGGTGATGGTGTAGACGCCCGCAGCCCCCGCCTCGTTGTAGCCGCCGTGGCCGATCTGGACGAAAGCGCGGCCTCCGGTTCCCCCGGACATCGCGAGGCCCTCGGCGCCGGCCTGCACGGTCACCACGCCGGAGAAGATCCCGCGCACGTTCGTGCCGCCGTGGCCGATCATGGCGAAGGCGTCCTCGGCACCCGCGCCGAGAAGGACTCCTCGGGCGGAGGTCACGGTGACGTCTCCGTGGTATGTGCCGCTCATGAAGCTCGTTTTGCCCAGACCACCGTTCCCGATCATGGCGAAGGCACGGGCAGCGCCGCCTTGCAAGGACACCCCGCCCGAGGCGGAGCTGACGTTGACCGCGCCCGCGGCGCTCATCTGGACGGGATCCGCGCCCGACGCGGCGCCCGTTCCGCTACCGATCCTCACGAAAGACGACTGCGCGGTGCCACCGCTCATGCTGATGCCGTCGTCGGGGCCGGCACCCGTGGCCGTCACCGTTACGCTACCGACGGAGGACCCGTGGATCAAAGCCCCTCCGTTGCCGATCATGGCGTAGGCGTTGGTTCCGCTGCCGCCGTCCATGTCGATCCGCCCGGCTCCGACGCTGACGTTCGCGCCGGTGATGGTGTAGACGCCGTCCACACCGGCCTCGTTGTAGCCTCCGTGGCCGATCTGGGTGAACGCGCGGGCACCGGAACCGGCGGCCATCGCAAGGCCCCCTTGCCCGGCCTGCACGGTCACCGCTCCGGAGAAGATGCCTCGCACGTTGGTGCCACCATGGCCGATCATGGCAAAGGTGTCCTGGTTGCTGCCGCCCGCGAGCGAAATGCCCCGGCCCGCCGTGACCTCGATGTCATCGTGAAACTCCCCGCGCATGAAATTTCCCTTGCCCAAGCCTCCATGCCCGATCTGGGTGTAGGCGAAGCGCCCGTCGCGGCTTTCGAGCGAAATCTCGCCTGCGGTCGCCGTGACGGTCACCGCGCCGGACTTCGTTCGCTCGCTTGCCGAGTTCTGGTAGCCGCCATGCCCGATCTTGGCGTATCCGTAGGTCGCGCCGTCCGGGCCCACGAGGACGATGTCGCCGGTGTCTGCCGTCACGTCGATCTGGCCGGAGTGGTTGCGATTGTCCCAGCCGCCGTGGCCGATCTGGGCGAAGGAGAACCATTCGACGCTGCCCGCCTCGATGGTGATGTCGCCGCCGCCCACGTTGACCTCGACGTTTCCGCTGATGTTCCCGCTGCCAGCCTGGCTGGCGTGGCCGATGGTGGCATTGCTGTAGTAGCCCTCGCCGCCCCGCATCAACAGGCCGCCATTGGCCACGGTGACGGTGGTGTCGCCGGACACCGCAGCGGTCGCGTAGCCGCCGTTGCCGATCATCGCGCCGGAGAAGCCCGAGCGCGGTGCCGAATAGGTATGCGGTCCGTCACCACCCAGGAGCTGGATCCCGTCGCCCGATCCCGTGCCGGTGGCGGTGACGATGACATTCCCGGAAAGCGGCGAGGAAATCTGGTAGCCCCCGTTGCCGATCAAGGCGTGCGCGGTGCTGCCCAAGCCCCCCTGGAGCGTCACCCCGCCAGCGCCCGCTTCCACGGTGACTGCGCCGCCGATGCTCCCGCCGCTCGCGATGCCGATGCCGCCGTGGCCGATCTGCGAGTAGGCGTTCTCATCATCCGCGCCGCCTGCGAGCGACACCGCCCCGGCAGTATTCACGACTTGGACCGCGCCGCTGGCCGAGACGCTGCGCAAGACAAAGGTGGGGGCGCCGCCGATGCCCGAGGTCCCAGTGGAGCCGCCGTGGCCGATCTGGGTGTAGGCCTGATCTCCGCCGCTGACGAGGGACACGTCGCGAGCGCCGTCGATGGTGACGGCTCCGGAGAAAACCCCCGCGAGCCCGACTCCGCCATGGCCGATCTGGGCGTAGGCGCCATCGCCGCCCGCCGCGAGCGCGAGGTCGGAGGGTTCGCAGAAGCTCACCGAGATGTCGGCGTCGATGCCGCCGACCGCGCTCGCGCCGCTGCCTCCGTGGCCGATCTGGGTGAAGGCGCCGTCCGCCGCCCCCGAGGTCATGAGAAGGGACTGATCCTGCACGCGCACGTCGATCCCACCGCCGATGGCTCCCCCGGTGCCGTAGTAGCCTAGCTGCGTCGCCGCGTCCGCCGTGGAATTGCTCGCCCGCAGGCGGATGCCGGCGCCGGCGAAGGCGTTCGGGCCGCCCGCGCTGCCGAGACCGACGCGCGTGGTCTGGCTCTCGCTGCCGACGGTGAGGAGCGCTCCGTCGTTCCCGAAGCTGGCGCAGTTGAAGTCGAGGCCGAGCGCCGCTGCACCCGCCAGGATCGTCGGCATTCCGAAGTCCAGCACCTCGGGCGGACCCGGATCGCCCACAGCGTAGCTCACCGAACCGCTCTGCGAGAAGCCGGTGCCGTCCCATCCGGCGACGAGGGTCACGCCTCCGGTACCCGCGTTCTGGTAGCCGCTGAGCATCGTGATGGATCCGCCAGTGAGCAGGTAGAAACCATCAGCGGTATCCACGGCCTGGTCGTTGCCGGCATCGATGAAGAAGTCGATTTGGTTGGGCAACGCGAGGGCGATGGGCCCTTGGCCGAAGTTGCTCCGTAGCATCGTCCCGACGCCCGCGAGAGCCGCGTCGGTTGCGAAGACGCCGCCGTTTCCGATGATCTGGAGCGCGTTTCCTCCGAGGTAGTCGGCGGCGGCGAGTCCTCCGGCGGTCTGGTGGGCGAGATGGGTGTTGGGCCCGGCGGTGCCGTCGGTGGCGCGCAGGACTCCGTCGGCGAAGATCCGCAGCCCTCCCTCGCGGGTGCCGCTGGTGTCGCTGCCGGCGGCGGCGCCGTGACCGATCATGGCGTAGCTGGTGAGATGGTTGCCACCGAGGACCTCGATGTCGCCGCCTTGGTCCGCGACGACGGTGAGATCGCCGCTCATCGCCCCTCCGTCATTGGCGCCTCCATGGCCGATCTGGGCGTAGCGCCCGGTCGAAGCCCCGCCCCGGACAAGGATGCCGCCCGAGCGGGAAACGACGGTGATCGAGCCGTCGAGGTCGCCGGGGGAAAGGTCGCCGCCGTGCCCGATCTGGGCGTAGCCAAAGGAGCCGGTAGTGCTGCCGGC
>SLGN01000067.1 GCA_007123695.1 Verrucomicrobiales bacterium | reverse complement strand
CTGCTGGAGGTGCCGGACAAGGAGACGATGCCGAAGCTGGATGCGGAAACGCTGCTGGAGCTGCTGCCGCTGCTCTATGACGAGATCGTCGTGGAACAGGTGGCGAGGGAACTGGAGGCGGCGCGGAACTCGGGGAATCTGGGGTGGGAACGGCGGATTCTGGAGCGCTACGAGCGGCGGCGCTTCGATTTGTCGGTGTTTCTGAAGGAACTGAAGCAGCGGGTCTCGATTTTCTACAACCGCCGCAGCGGACGGGTGGGCACGCTTTGGGAAGCCCCTTTCCGCAGCGTGCTGGTGGAAGGCGGGGAGGCGGCTTTGCGGACGGTGGCGGCCTACATCGATCTGAATCCGGTCCGCGCGGGTCTGGTGGATCGTCCGGAGGACTACCGATGGAGCGGCTACGGCGAGGCCTGCGGGACGGGCAAGGGAGCGGAGAAGGCACGTGCGGGGCTGCGGTCGATCACGCGGGAGGGGCTGGAGCATCCCTCCGTCTGCGAGGGCGCCGAGACCGATGCAGGCAACGGCCCGAAGGCGGCGAATTCCACTGATCTTCCGAAGTCGCCGAATCTGCCGGATTGGGCCGAGGTCGAGGCTCGCTACCGTCTGCTGCTCTACTCGGAAGGCCGCGAGCAGAAGCCCGACGAGGCGACGGGGGAAGGCGGGCGTGCGGGGATCGCGGCGGAGGAGTGCGACCGCGTAGCGGAAGCGGGTGGGGCGATATCCTTGCCGGAGGCCTTGCGACGAAAGGTTCGCTACTTCAGCGACGGGGCGGTGATCGGCTCGGCGTCGTTTGTGAACGGGGTGTTCGCGCGGCTCAAGGCACAGGGCCGCACCGGGCCGAAGCGAAAGACCGGCGCGCGGCGAATGCGCGGGGCGGATTTCGGCGACCTGCGTTCGCTGCGGGACTTGAGGGATTGAAGTGACCACCGATGGCAGACGCCAGGCGAGTCGCAGGTCCGCCGCCAGAGCCGGAAGGCCGGAGGGCGGCGCCCGAACGAAGGCTTGACCGCAGGCCCTTCCGAGGTGTTCACTAGCGGCGCGTTGAAGGCTTTCCACGATAGATACCGGCGTCTGGCGAAGGACCGTCTCGGTCTTTCCAGCCTGTGGCTTGGCGAAGACCATCTTGTGCATGTGAAGGGCAAGGGGCTGCTGTTGCCTTTTTCGGAGGAATACCGGCGCTTCCGGCTGTCGGACATTCAGGCGATCTGCGTGGCCAAGACCTCGCGGCTGGGTCTCGCCTTGCTGCTCGCCGGCGTCGTTCTCTGCGGAGGAGTGCCGGCGGCGCTGATCCTGCTGCTCGCGACTGTTCAGACTCCGGAGAGCATCGTGTTTGCCTGCCTTTTCCTGCTGATCGCCTTGGTCGGGGCGGGCCTGCTGCTGCGGCATCTCGTGCTCGGACCCACCTGCATCTGCGAACTGCAGACTCGCATGGTCCGCGAGCGGCTGCGCCCGCTGAACCGCTACCACTTCGCTCTGGAGACGGTGCGGCGGATCGAGGAACTGATCCGCGAGCGGCAGGAGGCCCCCGTCGGCGGCGCGGAGGACGACGCCGGGACGCGTCTCGTGGCGCTGCCCCGCACCGAACCGGCGGGGTTCTACGCGGTGCCGCCTTCGAGCACGGCGAGCTTCGGGTCGTTCGCCGCATTGGGACTCGTGGCGCTGGCCGCGATCCATCTGGAAAGCCTGCCGCTGGTGGGGGTGGCGCTGCTGCTGGTGCTGGGCGCGAGCATCGCTTTGATCGTCGCGCTGGTGGCCTCGGTGCGAAAGGCCACGCCCGAGTCGATCCGGGCCGCGCTCTGGACTCTGCTGGGGCTGGACTTCGTGGTGATCGGCGTCGGCTCGGTCTACTATTTCGTGGTCTCGGCGGCCGATCCAGCCTACACGATCGGGATCACCGGACCTCTCGAAGCCTTCGCGGCGATCGCGGAGGAGGGCGGAGTGATCCTCTACGGAGTGGTGGTGGCGCTGCTCGGCAGCTTGGTCGCGGCGGCAGGAGCCGGGCTGGGGCTCGCGGCAAAATGGAGGTCGCGGATGCGCCTCGCGGCGGAAATGGCCCCTTCGCAACCCATGGAGAAAACGACGCCTCCCAGCGACGCCGAAAGAGAGGAGGCGGGAAGTTGAGCTCGGGATTGGCAAAATCGACCTGCGTGATCCACCCGGACCGCACTGCGGTGGCGCGCTGTCCTTCGTGCCAGCGATTCTTCTGCGGCGAATGCGTCACCGAGCACGACGGGCGCCTCGTGTGCGCTGCCTGCCTCGCGGAGAGCGGCCGGTCGCAGCCGGGGGCCCGGAGCCTCCTCGCCCGCATCCATCCCGCGCCGCTGCTCCAGTTCGTTTTCGCCCTGCTCGTGGTGTGGCTCTCCCTCTACTTCGTGGCGCGCTTCCTCGGAGGGCTTCCCGACACCTTCCACGACGGCACCATCTGGGAATGAATTCCCGCAGCGCATGAGCAAATTCCACCGCAGAGCGAGGCGACGCAGGTCCGAGGGGAAGACCTTCCAACTTTTGGAGGAATCCTTCCATCTCGTCCGCAGCGCCGGCCTGCCCTGCTTCTGGATCTACTATCTCGGGGCGGTGCCGTGGTCGGTGGGACTGCTCTACTTCGTGGCGGACATGAGCCGCAGCAGCCTGGCGGCGAGGGACGCGGCCTTCGCCTCGCTCGCGGTCGCGGGGCTGTGGCTCTGGCTGCGCTATTGCGAGGCGCGCTACTGCGCCCTGCTGCGGAACCGTCTCGACCCCGGCGGCGCGGTGCGCCTCGGCCTGCACGACACCCTGCGCGCTCTCTCCGCGCTCTGGTTCGCGCAAGCTTTCCGCGGCCCGATCCTGGTGTTCGGACTGGTCTTCGCGGTGCCGTTCGCGTGGGCCTTCGCGACCCGGCAGAACTTCGCGGCCCTCGCCCTGGTGGAGCCTCCGGGCGAAAAGCCCCTGCGGAGACTGGTGGGCCGCAGCGTGCGCCTGTCGCACGACCAATGGGCGCAGAACCACGGCATCGTCGCCGTGCTCGGCTTTGTCGCCCTTTTCACCTGGGTGAACCTCGTCGCGACCTGCATCTTCGTTCCGACGCTGGTGAAGTCGTTCTTCGGCGTCGAGAGCCTCTTCACCCTGAGTCCGGAGGCGGCGGTGTTCAACACGACCTTCCTCTTCGGATCGGCCCTGCTGGTGCGTCTCGTGCTCGGTCCGCTGGTGTGCGCGGTCTACACCTTGCGCTGCTTCCACGCCGACTCGCGCAGCAGCGGCGCGGACCTGCTGAGCCGTCTCGAAAGCTGCCGGGAAGGCCGGGAACGGGAGGAAAGGCGGGAGCGCGGCATCGCGGGTCGGACCGCCGCCGTGGTCCTCGCCGCCCTCGCCGCCGTGGCAGCCCTACCGGCGGGCGCGGCCCCCTCCGATCCGTCGGCGGAAACGGCGGGATCAACCGTAGCGACGACAGCGACCCGCGCCAAAGCGTCGCCGCCCGACACGAAGTCGGAACCCGGCTCGCCCGCTCCCGAAACCGACGAGGGCATCGAACAGTTCCGCGACGAGATTTCCTCGATCCTCGAGCAGAAAAAATACCAATGGCGGCTCTCGCGGCGCCAGCTCGGCGAGGAGCCGCCGGAGCAGTCGTGGCTCGGCCAGCGGCTAAGCGAGATCGGAGAAAGCGCGAAGCGAGCCATCCGGGCGGCGGAAAAATGGCTCAAGGAGCAGTTGGAGCGTTTCTTCGGGCGGGATCCTTCGCAGAGTCGATCCGGCGGGGAAAAGGAAGGGAGCTTCTTCAAGGGACTCGGATCGACCCTCTCGCTCGGGCTCGTCGCGCTGGTGCTGGGACTGCTCGTGTGGCTCGTCGCGGTGCTTTTCCGCCGCCACCGCGCCGGGGGCAAAGAGGTCCTGGAGGACGGAGGCCTTTCCGGGCCCGTCGATCTGGAGAGCGAAGACCTCGTCGCCACGCAGCTCCACGAGGACGAATGGATGCGCCTCGCCCGGGAGCAGATCGCGCGGGGCGAGGGCCGCCTCGCGATCCGGGCGCTCTTTCTTGCGACGCTGGCCCATCTCGGCGAACGCGGCCTGCTGCGCATCGCCCGCTCGAAGTCGAACCGCGACTACCGCCGCGAACTCCTCCGGCGGGCCGGCCATCTGCCGAGGATGCGCGAAGCCTTCGACGAGAACACGGAACTGTTCGAGCGCGTCTGGTATGGCCTGCACGAACTCGGCGAGGGCACCGTCGACGCCTTTCTGGCCAACCACGGGCTGATCGCCTCGGAGTCCTCCGCCGCGATTCCGGCCCGCGCCTCCGCCTCCGCGCCATGAAAAGCCGCAGCCACGCCCTCGTTCTCGGACTCGTCCTGCTCGGCGCGGCCCTCGTCGCCGGCTTCGTCGGGGTGCTGGAGAAACGTTTCGTCGAGGGCAAGGTCTACCCGCACTACGCGAGCTACCGCAGCGACCCGCTCGGCGCCAGCGCGCTCTACGAATCCCTGGAGCGTCTCGAGGGCTTCGTAGTCTCGCGGAACGTGCAGCACCTCAACACGGTGAAGGGTCTCGACGACGACACCGCCCTGCTGCTGATCGGCTATCCGCGCGAGGAGTTCGACGATCTCCGCGCGCCGGATACCTCCCCCGTGATGCAGGCGGTGAAGGAAGGGGCGAGGCTGGTCATCACGATCAATCCGGGCTCGGTCCCGGAGAAGTTCCGTCCGGAGCGGTCCGAGCTCGAGGAAGACTGGTTGGAACGACGCCGCCGTCTCCGCGAGGTCCGCAGCCGGCAGGGCAAGAACGCCGAGGACAAGGACACCGAGCGGAAGGACGACGAAAAGAGCGACGCCAAAAAGGAGGAGGAAATCGAGAAGGAACTGGCCGAGCTCGAGGAGGAGCTGGCCGGAATCATCGGCCCCCGCCTCGGCTCCGCGCTCGGCTTCGCAGTGACCGCCCCCGGCTACGACGAGCGTCCCGAGGACGGCTGGGAGACCCGGCCGGGAGAGGGCCACAGCGCCGCTCCGCCGGCCGCGCTGCCGGCCTGGCGTTCGCAATACCGCTTCGATCCCAAGGATCCGGCTTGGAAGGCCGCCGTCCTCGTCGGCGACGATCCCGTGGTGATCGAACGCCCGTGGGGAAAGGGCAGCGTCGTCGTCGCGTCGGACAGCTACTTCGCCAGCAACGAGAGCCTCCACCTCGACGCCTCGCCCGAATTCCTCTACTGGCTGCTCGGGAAAAAGTCGAAGGTCGTCTTCGACGAGACCATCCATGGCACCGTCGAGACGGGCGGCGCCGTGAAGCTGATCCGACGCTACCGCGCCCACGGCATCTTCATCGGTCTCGGCCTTTTCCTCGCCCTGTGGGTTTGGCGCTGCGCCAGCCCGCTCGTGCCCGGCAGCGAGGCGCAGGACCGCGGGCTCGTCGACGGCGGGTCCTCCGTGCTGGGCGAGGCGAGCGGGGCGGGCTTTCTGCGGCTGCTGCGTCGCAGCGTGGCGCCTTCGGAACTGCTCGACCAATGTCTTGCCAGTTGGCGCTCCGCGGGCGGCACGGCAGGTGCGTCCGAGGCGGTCGAGCGCGACATCGCCGCGGTCGCCCAGCGGCACCGCAACGCGCCCCGGGACTACGGCGTGGCGGAGGCCTACCGGGCCATCGCCGAGCGCCTGCGAAAGCGCTGATCCTTGACAAGCGAGCCTTTCTCCGCGACCGGGTTAGGCTCCGTTCCGGCCCGCCCCACCCTCGACCACGATTCGCCGAAATGACGCGTTTGATTCTCCTCGCCGCCCTCCTGCTCGCCTGTTCCGCCGCCTTGAGCGGTTGCGGCGTCGTCGCCGCCCAGGCCAACCGCGCCGTGAATCTTCTCCGCGTCCCGGTGCGGGTCACTTTCGCCCCGGCGCTCCCCTGCCCCGGCCCGGTCTCCTTGCACGCAGCCTCCCTCCCGCACGCGGCGGCGCCGGCCTGATGCCGCGAAACCGTCCCAGCGGCTGCGGTTCCGCCCGCCACCCGGCATGAACGTCTGGTACTGGATCGGCCACACCCTCGCGAAGCTCTTCGGCTGGATCGTCTGCTCCTACCGCGTCCAGCACCGCGAGCGCCTCGACGACCTGCCCGACGGCCTCCTCGTCGCGTCGAACCACGTCAGCTTGCTCGACCCGCCCCTGATCGGCTCGGCCTTCCGCGATCCGATGCACTACTTCGCCCGGCGCAGCCTCTTCGACCACCCCGTCGCCAACTTTCTCTTCACCCGGGTCAACGCCATCCCCGTCAACCAGGAGAAGCCAGAACTCTCCGCCCTGAAGCAGATCATCGCCCTGCTCCGCGATGGGAGGAAGGTCGTCATCTTCCCCGAAGGCGAGCG
>SLGN01000457.1 GCA_007123695.1 Verrucomicrobiales bacterium | reverse complement strand
CAGGCACCGTCGGCAGGGGCGGAAACCTGCACCACGAGCACTCCGGCCTCGAGCAGGGGCGAGGAGGAAAGGCCCCAGATCGGCATGTCGACGCGGAACTCGGCGGCGAGGTCCTTCGCCCACAGGACGGTCCCGCTCGCGGCGTCGAGGGCGTGCAGATGGCCCATCATGCCGAGCCCGAAGGCCATGCCGTCGCGCACCGTAACGCTGGTGCGGGGGCCGTAGGCGTAGTCGATCCCGTAGTAGACGCAGGGGTAGGAATGAACCCATTTCGCCGCTCCGGTGGCGCGGTCGACACAGACGATGCGTTCGACTTGCTGGTCCGCACCGGACTCGCCGCGGTCCATGAGGTAGACGCCGCCGCCGGCCGCGGTGGGGCCGCCGTAGCCTGCGCCCACGGGTGCCGACCAGACCCGGGGAAGAGGATCGGGCAAACCCGCGAAGTTTTCCACCAGACCCTCGGCTTCCCAGACGCCCTTGCGGTTGGGGCCGCGGAATTCGGGCCAGTCGGCGGCGCTCAGGGATGCGGCGGAGAGCAGCGCGGCGGCGAGGAGGCGGGAAAAGGCGGTGGTCATCTTCGATCTTCGGATAGGGGCGGGAGCTTGCGGCGGGCGGGGTCAGCGCGAACGGAAATCGAGACGGAGGGGGGCGGCGCCGTCCCCGACTTCGAGCTCGAGCGGAGCGCCGCCGGGCTCGAGGCTGGAGAGGCGGGCGACTCCGTCCTCGGGCGCGCCGGTCTCCTCCCAAATGCTGCCTTCGAAGCTGACGCGCGCCTTTCCGGCGAGGGGGCCGGTGTCGGCCGGGGCGGAGAAGCGTCCCCGGCGGATGCGCACCGTGGTCGCGGGCAGGCGCGGGTCGAGGGGCTCGAAAACGAGGGCGCCCCAGCTCACCGGGACTCCGTCGAGGGTGGCCTCGCCGGAGAGCGCGGCGCGCGGAGCGGGGGGCGCGAAGAAGAAGCGCTGCCGCAGCCAGTCGGAGAGGCGCTCGGGCCAAGTGCCAAGGACGGGGTCGGCGAGGTAGAGCCCCACGCCGTGGGGACCGGCCTCGTAGACGTGCATTTCTGCAGGGACTCCGGCGGACCGCAGGGCGAGGTAGAAGCGCACCGCGTTCTCGGCGGGCACGGCGGCGTCGGCGTTGGTCTGGAACAGGAAGGTGGGCGGGGTCTCGCCATCGACGCGCAGGTCGGTGGACAGTTTGGCGGCGAGTGCGTCGTCGTCCTCGCGATCGGGGCCGAGCAGGTTGCGGCGCGATCCGCCGTGGGTCACGTCGCGGTCGAAGGAGATGACCGGGTAGCAGAGGATGGCGAGGTCGGGGCGGGCCGCGGCCTCGTCGATGGCGTCGACGGCTTCGTAGGCGGGCTCGGCGTGCAGGGTGGCGGCCATGCTGGCGAGATGGCCGCCGGCGGAGAAGCCCATCACCGCGATGCGCCCGGGGTCGATGCCCTGCTCCGCGGCATTCGCCCGGACCCAGCGGATGGCGCGGTGGACGTCGGCGAGCTGCGCCGGATAGTGGTGCCCGGCGCTGCCGAGCCGGTAGTGGAGCACATAGGCGGAGACGCCCTGTTCGTTGAACCAGACGGCGGGCTGGTGGCCCTCGTGGTCTTTCGCGAGCGCTCCGTAGCCGCCGCCGGGGCAGATCACGACGGCGGCGCCGGTATGGCCGTCGGCGCCATGGGTGGGGTAGAGGTCGAGGGCGGGGGCCGGGGAATCGGCGTCTCCGGACGCGGAATGGGGCACCTGTCCTTCGGGCCAGAGCGCGACGCGTTCCTGCGCCTGGAGGGGCGGGCCGGCGAGGACGGGGAGAACTGCGAGTGCCAGGGCGGAAAGCAGCGGGCGGGGGCGGGGGATTTTCATGAGGTGGATGGCGGGGTTTGGTCTCATAGGCCGAGTTGGGATTTTACGGCCTGAAGTTCTTCGCGCAGCGAGGCGAGTTCGGTCTTGATCGCGGAGATTTCCCCCTCCATCTCGCTGCGCCAGCTCGACGCGGGCGCTTCGGCGGGTCGGGCGGAAACGGCGCCGGCGGTGGCTGCGGTGGCTGCGGCGGCTTCGGGCACGGCGTCGCCGCAGAGGGTGTGCATGTAGGTGGCGACGCGGCGGCCTGCCCCGGCGGGGATGAGGCGCACGATGGGCTCGGGCGTGTGCGAGGCCATCTCGTCGAGAACGCGCTGGACCCGCTCGAGGTCGGCGAAGGGATGGAGCCGCTCGGTGCGCTGGCGCAGCTCGCCCACGGTCTGGGGGCCGCGCAGCAGCAGCACGCAGAGCAGCGCCCGCTGTCCCGGCGTGAGGTAGGGGAATTTGTTCTCGATGGTGTGCTTGCACTTCGGCACGCGCGCGCCGGCCTGGTGGACGAGGATGGAGAGCTTCTTGTAGCGCAGGCCCTCCATCGCCTCCTCGACCTCGTCGGTGCCGAGATCGACGACGGGGTCGCGGTTGCTCGACTGGTTGCACGCGCCGTGGAGGGCGTTGAAGGTCAGAGGATAGTGGTCGGGGGTGATCGTCTCCTTTTCGAGGAGGCAGCCGAGGACGCGGGACTCCGCGAAGGTGAGGAGACCGGAAGGGGTGGCGTCGTCTGCGGCGTCGTCTGCGGGGGCTTCGGATTCGGACATGTTGGTGAGGGGGGGAGAAAGGGTGGCGGCGGTTCCTGAAAACTGCTCCGCCATTCCGCCGTCCCGCGCAAGCGCCGATGCCGCGTGCCGCGTGCCGCGTCGGGGCGGAGCTCACAGAGCCCGCACCTCGAGCCGGCTCCGCGCGGTGCGTCCGGAGCGGCGGTCGCGGGCGGTCACTTCGTGGACGCCTTCCTCCAGCACAAGCCAGCTTGCGTCTCCTTCGATCTCGACGGCGAGAGTTTCGCTCGACCATTCGATCCTTTCGCCCCCGTCGCCTCCCTCGATGCGCAGGGGAAAGCGCGACCCGCTCCGCGGCAGGTCGGGATCGATGAAGGCGACCGTCCCGTCGCGCGGGCTGGCGATGGCGAAGTGCGGCGTGCCGTCCCCGTCCCCGTCCTCGTCGGCGGAAGGCGGACCGACGAAGGCGAGGTCGTGCAGGGAATTGGCGGGATCCTTCCACCAAGCGGCGTAGAGATGGGGCAGCCGGGTGCGTCCCGATTCGTCGTAGTCCTCGGGCCCGGCGCTCCCCGGCCGGCGTCCGGCGAGGAACCATTCGTCGCGCCACCGCGCGGGCGCCAGATCGATGCTGTCGGGCGGCAGCAGTCCGCTGATCCGGTCGACGGAGAGGCGCTCGGCGGAGGGCGGCGTCGCATACCAGGCGGGCTCGCGGTAGCGGTGCAGGTGCAGCATCACCCGATGGTAGATCGGGGCCGCGCCCATCGCGCCGGAGATGCTCGCGAGAGGCCGGTTGTCGAAGCGCCCCACCCAGACGCCGACGGTGAAGTCGGGCGTGTAGCCCACCGTCCAACTGTCGCGGAAGTCGGTCGAGGTGCCCGTTTTCGCCGCAGTGCGGAACGGGAGCTGCAGCGCCGAGTTGCGGCCGAAGCTCGCCGCCCGCGCCCCCTCGTCGGAGAGGATGTCGGCGACGAGCCAGGCGGCGTCCCGGTCGAAGACCCGCACCGAACCCTCTTGGGTCTCCGACCCGACCCTGTCGGTTGCGACCGAACCCTGTTGAATGCCCGAGCCAACCCTGTCGGGTCCGCCTTCCCCGCTGTCCCCGGTCTCTTCCCCGCGCCCTAGCATGCGCACCGGACGCCAGATGCCGAGGCGGGCGAGCGCGGCGTAGCCGTTGGCCAGCTCCAGCAGCCGGACTTCGGCGTTGCCGAGGGAGAGGCCCAGTCCGTAGTGCGCCGGGTCGGTATCCAGACTGGTGAAGCGCAGGCCGTCGACGAGGCAATCGTGAAGCCGGTGCGGTCCCCCCAGTTCCTCCAGCAGCCTCACCGCCGGTACGTTGAGGGAATTGCCGAGCGCGTGCCGCACCGAGACGGGACCGCGGAAGCGGCGGTCGTAGTTGACCGGTTCGTAGATGCCCGACGGCGTCGCGTATTCGACCGGCACGTCGGGCAGCATCGTCGCGGCGGTCGAGGTCCCGGCGAGGGCGAGGGCGTAGAGAAAGGGCTTCAGGGTCGATCCCGCCGAGCGGGGGCGCCAGGCGCCGTTGATCTGGCCCGCCGCCGAGGCGAAAAAGGAGCGCGATCCGCTCAGGGCGAGAACCGCGCCGTCGGCGTTGGAAAGCACCACCACGGCGGCCTGCATCGCGCCGTCCTCGCCCGTCTTCCGCGCGAGGCGGGCGAGTTCGGACGCGACGGCATCCTCGACGGCCTGCTGCAAGGGCAGGTCGAGCGTGGTGCGCAGCCGGCCCCGCCCCGCGTCCCGGGCTGCGGCGACGGCGGCGGATTCGCGCGCGAGGACCAGCTCGACGAAATGGGGCGCGTGGAAGGCCGCTTCGTTTTTCGGCCGCAGTTGCAGAGGCTCCCGTTTTGCGGCGGCGAGGTCCTCCGCATCGATGACGCCCGCCTTTTCCATCCGACCGAGGATCCAGAGCTGGCGGCGGCGCGCGCCCTCGGGATTGCGCCAGGGATTGAGCCGCGACGGCTGGTTCGGAAGACCGGCGAGGAGCGCGGCCTCGGCCAGGGAGAGGTCGCCGAGCGGCTTGCCGAAATAGCCGCGCGCAGCCGCCCGGGCCCCGGAGAACTGGTTCCCGTAGGGCAGGCGGTTGAGGTAGGCGGCGAGGATGGTCTCCTTGTCGGCGCTCATCTCCAGCCGCCGCGCGGAAAAGGTCTCGCCGATCTTCGTGCCGAAATGGCGGGGGCGGGGCGGCGAATGCAGCTTCACCGTCTGCTGGGTGATGGTCGAGGCTCCCGAGACGAAGCGCCCGCCCGCCGCGGCGTCGCGCAGGGCCCGGGCGACGCTGCGCAGGTCGATGCCGCCGTGCGAGAAGAAGCGCAGATCCTCCGCCGCGAGGGTCGCCTGGACCAGCCTTTCGGGGAATTCGGCGAAGGCGGCGGGTTCCTCGGCGCGCAGCTCCCCGTCGAGAAGGCGGCGCAGGGGCCTGCCTTCGCGGTCGGTGAAGAGCAGCCCTCCGCGGCGCGCGCCGTCGCGGAGATCCTCCGGCAAGGGGAAGAACCAGGGCGCGAGGTAGAGCAGGGCCAGCACGCCGCCGCCCGCGGCGAGGGCGGAGCGGCCCAGGATGCGGAGCAGACGGCGGCGGCGCGGCGTTTGCGGGTTTTCGGCAGTTGTCTCGTCGCGGTCCATCGCAGGCGTCGGGCGGTCTCACCAGACCCCGAGCTCCGCCAACTGCCGGGCCGCCGCTTCGGACCAGCCCCGATTGGCGGCGGGGCTGGCCGGGCTGGGATGCAGGATGCGGCCGACTTTGGCGGAAACGCCGAGCCGCCCTGCGACCCGCGCGAGACGCGCTTCGGCGAAAGCCCCGACGCCGACCAGCACGGCGGGCTGGAGCAGGCGCAGGTGCTCGGCCAGGCAATCGTCGCAGGCCTCCTCCACCGCCGAGGTCTCGGCCGCGGGCAGCTTGTCCGGGGTTCGGTTGCGCCCGCTTTCCTCCATCCAGACCAGCGGGCAGTAGTTCGCCACGTAGTGTTCGGCGAAGAAGTCCTCGGCGCGCGGGAAACGCTCTGCGAACAGCCCCCAGAGACGGCGGCCGCTGACCTCCGATTTCGTGCAGGCGAAGCCCTCCACCGGGCGCTTTGGGTGCTCGGGATCGGGGCGATCCACCGCAGCGGAGATGCCCATCCAGTCGCGCACCGCCGAGATTTCGCCGAAGGGGACTCCGGTCTGCGCCATGCCCCAAGGGCCGGGATTCATCCCCAGCAGCAGCACGCGCTTCGGCGTGGAGGCGAAGCGGCGCACGTAGAGCTGGTGCGGCGCGCGGGCGTAGTCGAGGGGGTTGTAGACATGGCTGACCGGATCTGCGAAGGAGAGGTCGCGGAGACGGTCCGAGAGCGTTTCAGTGGCGGTGAGGAGATCTTCGGGCAGGGTCATCGGGCGGTTTGGGTGAAACGGAGTCTCGGAGATCGCTAAGGTCGTCGCAGCTCGATCCGGTCCTCGGCGGCGACTCGACGAAAGGGCGAATGGGCGAAATGGTCCGGGTCAGCGGTGGCTCGGCCCCGGCCCCATATCCCTCGTCATCGATCTTCCGCGCGAAGCAACGAGCCGACCAAGGACAAATCCGTCGCGATCGCGCCAGACTGAATCAACGCAAAGAATAACAACCAACCTACTTATACGTTGACAAATGTTCGAGGAGCGGTGATTTTGCGTGGCTGCATCTCTTTTCCCATGAAACTACGCCGCATCATCGTCGCGCCCGGAGAAGGCCGGGGATACTACCACTGCATCTCGCGCGTCGTCGACCGGCGCATCGTCTT
>SLGN01000312.1 GCA_007123695.1 Verrucomicrobiales bacterium | reverse complement strand
GACGGGCTTGAGTCCCCGAAGGGTCTTGAGCCAAACCTTGGCCCCGCGCACCGTCAGGTCCGAGGGCGTCGCCCGGGTCACGCCGCAGTAGTTGGCGAGGAAGGCGATCTCGGCGTTTTCGCTGCCCTCTTCGGAGTCGAGGATGACGATCCGCGGTTGGTCCCCGGCGCCTGCGGGCGAGCGCCGCGCCAGGTAGGCGAACCAGTCGTTGAAGAAGTAGCCGATGCGGCGTGCCTGGCAGAGCCGAAAGAGGTTCGGGAGGACCCGGTTGATGACGGTGCGGTTCTCCAGGGCGACGCCGAAGCCGTAGGGGCAGTCGAAGCGCGCATTGATGAGGAAGGCCGAGCCGGCCGGTCCCATGGCGAGGTCGAGGGCGGTCAGTCCCAGACCGATGGCGTCGTCGCCGGGCGGATAGTCGTGGAGGGCGCGCAGGTAGCCGCGGTGGCCGAGCACGATGGACGCAGGCAGCAGACCGCGCTCCAACAGCGTCTGGGGACCGTAGAGATCGGCGAGGATGGCGGCGTAGAGCCGCACCGTCTGCGAGACACCCGCCTCGATCGAGCTCCATTCTTCGGGAGAGAGGATCCACGGGACGGGGTCGAGAGTCCAGTCGGCGCCTTCGCCGCGGTCGGTGCGGTAGGCGAGGCCCCGGTCGCGGGAGATTCGCAGGGCGGCCTCGCGCCACTCGCGCAGCCCCTCGACGCCGTGGCGCCCGTAGGCTTCGAAAAACTCGCGCCAAGCCGGGGCGATCTCGCCGCCGGGCGACATCGCCTCGTCCCGCACCCCCGGCACGGGGCGATAGGTGGGAGCGGCGGTCGGTCCGGGGGAAACGTGGGGAGGGGCGTCGAGGGTCCCGTTCATCGTGGAACCTAGTCCATTTCATCGACTTGCAAGTAGGAAGGTCGGCGCAAGTCGAGGGTTTTGGGAAATTCGTAGCTGAGCGTCTCGGGAGGCACGACGAGGACTTCGGCGCCCCCGGCGTTTTCCTCGAAGCGCACCAGGGGCACGGCGGCGCCCGCGCCGACGGCGGAGGTCTCGATGACGCCGGCGGTGTGGCCCTCGTTCCAGAAGCGGGCGACGCGGCGCGACTCGGCCTCGCGCGCATTCACCGGGAAGGTCTCGTAGCTGCGTCCGCCGGGGTGGCTTACGTGATAGACGCAGCCCCCGAGGCTGCGCCGGTTGAAGGTGTCGACGATGTCAAAGACGAGAGGCGTCTGCGCCTCGATCATGGGGTGCAGGGCCGAAGGCGGATCCCAGGCCTTGAAGCGAACTCCGCCGACCCACTCTCCGTTGCGCCCGGTCGAATCGAGGGGCACGCGGTGCCCGTTGCAAAGGAGGATGTGGCGGCCTTCGACGAGGTTCTTGACGCGGACTTGCAGCCTCTCCAGCGAGGAATCGACGTAGCGCGCCGTGCCCTGGCTGGTCTGCTCTTCGCCGAGCACGTGCCAGGGCTCCAACGCGGACCGCAGCTCGAGGTCGATGCCGTGGTGGTGGACGGCGCCGTATTTTGGGAAGCGGAACTCGAGGAAGGGGCGCAGCCATTCCGCCTCGAAGGCGATTCCCCCGGCCTTGAGGTCTTCGCAGACGCCGGCGACGTCCTCCCACACGTAGTGCGGCAGCATGAAGCGGTCGTGCAGCCCCGTGCCCCACCGCACCGAAGAATGGCGGTAGGGCTTTTCCCAGAACAGGAGGACGAGCGAGCGCACCAGCAGGCTCTGCACGAGCGACATGCGCAGGTGGGGCGGCATCTCGAAGGCGCGCAGCTCGAGCAGCCCGAGAGAGCCGCTGGCGCTGTCGGGCGAGGCAAGCTTGTCGATGCAGAACTCGGCCCGGTGGGTGTTGCCGGTGAGGTCGGTGAGGAGATGGCGCATGATGCGGTCGATCATCCACGGCGGATCGACTCCGCGCCGCAGCGCCGCGAGGGCGATGTCGAGCTCGAAGAGACGGTCGTCGCGCGTCTCGTCGACCCGGGGAGCCTGGCTGGTGGGGCCGATGAAGAGGCCGCTGAAGAGGTAGGACAGGCCGGGGTGGTTCTGCCAGTAGGCGACGAGGCTGGCGAGCAGGTCGGGCCGCCGCAGAAAGGGGCTGTCGGCCGGGGTGCTGCCGCCGATGACGACATGGTTTCCCCCGCCGGTGCCGCTGTGTCGCCCGTCGAGCATGAACTTCTCAGTGCCGAGGCGGGCGAGGCGGGCCTGTTCGTAGAGGGTGGTGGTGCGCGAGACCAGTTCGTCCCACGAGGCGGAGGGGTGGATGTTCACCTCGATCACCCCCGGATCGGGCGTGACCTTGAGCCGCTCGATGCGCGGGTCGTGGGGCGGCTCGTAGCCCTCGACCACGACCGCGAGATTCGCCCGCGTCGCCGCGAGTTCGACGGCGGCGAGCAGCTCGAGGTAGGCCTCCAGCCGGGCCGTCGGCGGGAGAAAGACGTGGAGCCGGCCTTCGCGGACCTCAACGGCGAGGGCGGTGCGGGGGATCCAGCCGTCGTCGTCCGGCTCCCCTCCCCCACCCTGCGGCGGCGCGGAGACATACTTGCCGAGCGGTTCGGGATCGAGTTCGGGGAAGGCGTCCTTGAGGGGATGGCGCTCGTCGAGCACGTCCTCTTCAGTGGCGCGGCGGATCGAGTCCAGCGGCAGGCGGTAGCCCATCGCCGAAGATCCCGGGATGAGGTAGAAATCGCCCCGCTTGAGCTGCCAGCGCACCCCGGTCCAGCGGCCCGCGGCCTTGTGGTGGTGGAGCGGCAGGACGTATCCGCTGGGCACCTCCAGCCCCCGCTTGGAAAGGGCGGCGAGGGCGCGGCGCTCCAGCGAATCGTCTTCGGCGGCTTCGTCCTCGTTTTCGAAATGCGGCAGGGTCGACGCACGCCACCGGTAGTATTCGACATCCTCCAGCGCGGGCATGACGCAGTGCTGCGGGATGCCGAGGACCTCGGCGATGCCGCAGGCGAGGATCCTGGGCTCGTCGTAGCCGTAGGGGCCCGGCTTCGCCGGATCGGCGAGCACGGCGCGCGATCGCCACATCGGGTAGCCGTCCTTGCGCCAGAAGACCCCGTAGGCCCAGCGCGGCACCGGTTCTCCGGGATACCATTTGCCCTCGCCGAACCAGAGGACGCCACCGGGGGCGAAGGAGTCGCGGAGACGCCAGGCCAGGTCGATGGCGCGGGTCCGCTTCATTTCGCCGTCGGCCTCGGTGTTCCACTCGTCTCCGTCCATGTCATCGACGGAGACGAAGGTGGGTTCCCCGCCCATGGTGAGACGCACGTCGCCCCGGACGAGCCGCGCATCGACGGCACGCCCCAACGCATCGACCGCCGACCACGCCTCCTCGGTGTAGGGCTTGGTCACGCGCGGAGCCTCGTGCAGGCGCGAGACGGTGTTGGCGAAGTCGAAGACGGTGCCGCAGGGCTCGACCGCGCCGGTGACGGGCGCGGCGCTGGATGGCTCGGGCGTGCAGGCCAACGGGATGTGCCCTTCGCCGGCGAAGAGGCCCGAGGTGGGATCGAGACCGACCCAGCCGGCTCCCGGCAGATAGACCTCGGCCCAGGCATGGAGGTCGGTGAAGTCCTCGGTCGGTCCCTCGGGCCCCTCGAGCGGCTTTTCGTCGGGCACGAGCTGGACGAGGTAGCCGGAAACGAAGCGGGCCGCGAGGCCCATGGCGCGGAAGACCTGCACGAGGAGGAAGGCGGAGTCGCGGCACGATCCCGAGCGCAGCGAGAGCGTCTCGCCGCAGCTCTGCACCCCCGGCTCGAGCCGGATTCGGTAGTCGACGAGCTCGTAGATGCGCTGGTTCACCGCGACGAGGAAGTCGATGGATCGGGTGGCCTCGCACGGCGAGAGCCTGCGGGCCAGTTCGTCGATGCCGGGGTCGGCGTCGGTGCGCCGCAGGTAGGGGGCGAGCTCGGCGCGCAAGGCGTCGTCGTAGGCGAAGGGGAAGGTCTCGGCGGCTTCCTCGAGGAAGAAGTCGAAGGGATTGATCGTCGTCATGTCGGCGACCAGGTCGACGACGATCTCGAGCTTGCTCGCCTTTTCGGGAAAGACGAGGCGGGCGAGGTAGTTGCCGAAGGGATCCTGCTGCCAATTGATGAAGTGCCCGGCGGGTTCGACCCGCAGCGAGTAGGACAGGATCGGCGTGCGCGAATGCGGGGCGGGCCGCAGCCTGACGACGTGGGGGGAGATCGCCACCTCGCGTTCGTAGGTGTAGGTGGTGCGGTGGTAGAGGGCGGCGTGGATGGACATTGCGGGATCGGGGAATGCGCGGCGCCCGGAATCGTGGCGGTTGCGTCTTGAGGAGGATTACGGAAAGGGGAAGCGGCGGGAGTCGGGGTGGAATCGGACGGAGCCGTGCTTCCGAAGCGCGGCGGACCCACCCGCGCCACAGGAGCCGACGGGCTGGCGGGGCGATCCTGCGGACCTACTGCTGCATGCTCACCTGCGCCTGCATCCTGCTGTTCACGTAGGCTTCGGCGCTCTCCGGCGGGGAATCGCGCCGCAGCAGGAAGTAGCGCTGCGCGACCTCGTAGCCGATGCGGTTGAGATCGGTCTGGAGCGAATCGACGTATTCGTGCAGGCCCATCGTCCCGATTTCCTCGACTCCGGAGAAATTGAGCCGGGCGAGCAGGGCGCCGTTGGCGCGCTCGGCCTCGTTGAGGTAGGCACCCTCCTCGGTCTCGGAAATCTGGTGGAGCAGCGCGTCGATGCGCCGCACGCAGAAGCGGACCGAGCGCGGAAAGGTGGTCGAGAAAAGAAGCAGCGTCGAGGCGCTCGCGGCATCGACCTCGCCGCCGTAGCGTTGGCGGTATTCCGCCGTGGCGCTGCACGCCCGCAGCATCGTGTTCCACGCCGGGGCCGCCTCGTGGGCGGGCAGGAAATGCGGAAGATCGACGATGCGGCTGGTCTTGTCGGCACGCTCGATGTATTCGCCGAGCTGCACGAAGGCCCAGACGTCGGTGCGCGGCAGGGAGGTGTTGACGATGCCCCGGAACAGCAGCGAGGAGCGGATCGTGAGCTCGCAGATCCGGCTGTGGCGGTCGAGCGCGGTCTCGGGAATCTGCTTCAAGTCGAGCCACAGGGCATTGAGCTCCAGCCACATCTCCTCGGAGATCTGGTCGCGCACGGCCCGTGCGTTTTCCCGCGCCTGGAAGACGCAGTTGAGGACGCTGTCGGGGTTTTCTCGGGAACTCACCATGTAGGTGACGACGTCCTCGTCGGACTCCTCGTCGCCCATCGCCGTGACCTCCAGAAGCGGGTGCCACTCGTGCTCGCCGGTCAGGTTCGAGGTCGCGTCGAGGAGTTCGCTCTGATGCGCCACGACGAGGCGCGCGAGGTTGTCGGCCCGCTCGATCGAGCGGCTCATCCAATAGAGGTTTTCGGCTACGCGGGAGAGCATGGGATCTGGTCTAGGAGGATGGGGGCGACTGGGTTTCCAACACCGGCGCGTCCCGCAGCACCCAGGTGTCCTTGCTGCCGCCGCCTTGGGAGGAGTTCACGACGAGAGACCCCTTCCGGAGCGCCACGCGGGTCAGTCCTCCGGGGATGACGACGGTCTCCTTGCCCGTCAGGACGAAGGGCCGCAGGTCGATGTGGCGTCCCTCCAGGGCGCCGTCGCAGAACGTGGGGTGGCGCGAGAGGGAGATGACGGGCTGGGCGATGAAGCCGCGCGGATTGGCCTTCACCTTGTCGCGGAACTGCGCGACCTCTTCGGCGCTGGCGGTGGGCCCGATGAGCATGCCGTAGCCTCCGGCCTCGTCGACCGCCTTCACCACGAGCTGGTCCATCTTCTCGAGCATGTAGGCAAGTTCGTCGGGACGCCCCCCCAGATAGGTCTCGATGTTGGGCAGCACCGGCTCCTCCGACAGGTAGAAGCGGATCATGTCCGGGACGTAGGCGTAGGTGGCCTTGTCGTCGGCGACGCCGGTGCCCACGGCGTTGACCAGCGTGACGTTGCCTGCGCGGTAGGCCCGCATCAGGTCGGGCACGCCGAGGATGGAATCGGGCCGGAAGAAACGCGGGTCGAGGAAGTCGTCGTCGATGCGCCGGTAGATCACATCGACCTGGACGAGCCCCCGGGTGGTGTGCATGTAGACGCGCTCGTTCTCGACGAGCAGGTCGCGCCCCTCGACGATCTCGATCCCCATCTGCTGGGCGAGGAAGGTGTGCTCGAAATAGGCGCTGTTGTATTGGCCCGGCGTCAGCAGGACGCAAACGGGGGCATCCTGCTGACGCGGAGAGACGGACTGCAGGGTCTTGAGGAGTTCGGTCGGATAGTCGGCGACTCGCTCGACGTGCAGGCTGCGGTAGAGTTCGGGGAAGGTCCGCTTCATCGCGAGCCGGTTCTCCAGCATGTAGGAGACGCCCGAGGGGCAGCGCCCGTTGTCCTCCAGCACGCAGTAGCGGCCCTCGCCGTCGCGGATGAGGTC